>JBDTKG010000031.1:0-4538 GCA_039935435.1 Saccharimonadales bacterium (SeqCode)
GGTAGTGACTCGTTTATTCCCGGTTTTGAAACCAACTTAATCGGCCTTAAAGCCGGGCAGAAGAAGACCTTTTCTATCGCCTTTCCTAAGGACTACGGTGTGGCTGCATTGGCCAGCAAGAAAGTTAGTTTTACGGTTGATATTACCAAGGTTCAGGAGCTGGCTGACCCCAAGTTGGATGACGACTTTGCCGCCAAAGCCGGTCCATTTAAAACGCTAAAAACACTTAAAGAAGACATTAAAACGCAGTTAATTAACGAACGCCAGACCGAGGCTGCTCGGCAGTACGAATCCGACTTGATTGATAAGATTACCAGTCAAAGCAGCTTGGAAGTACCAGAATCGTTAATTGATGATCAGCTAGAGGCTGCCGAAAAAGAAGAACGGCAGAATTTGATGTACCGCGGCCAAACTTGGGAGGAGCACTTGAAAGCCGAAGGCGTCACAGAAGCCGAACACCGCCAACGGAACCGTAAAAAGGCTGCCGATCGAGTCAAGGCCGGCTTGGTTTTGAGCGAGATTGCCGAACAAGAAAAGCTGGACGTCTCGCCGCAAGAGCTGGATATGCGCATTGAGCTTCTGAAGGGGCAATACCAGGACAAAGCCATGCAGGAAGAACTGGATAAAATCGAGAACCGCCGCGATATTGCTGGCCGGATTCTGACCGAAAAGACCATCGCCAAGCTAGTCGAGTACGCTAAGTAAGCTCCGTGCCTGCCCATGGCTGGCACTCTTGACACGGGAGTGCTAGTTTCGTATCATGAAGTTATGGATTTGAACACACAGGCTAGTCGGCCACAGCAAATGCTAATTCCAACCGTTATCGAAACCGAAGGTCGGTCGGAACGGGCTTACGATATATATTCACGGCTTCTCAAAGACCGCATCATTTTCTTAGGCGAAGATGTTAACCCACACACCGCCAACTTGGTTACGGCCCAACTGTTGTTCTTAGACAACGAGTCACCGGGCAAAGATATCTTTTTGTACATCAATAGTCCGGGGGGCAGCGTATACGATGCGCTGGCAATTTATGACACCATGCAATTCGTAAAATCAGATATTCAAACGGTTGGAATCGGAATTCAAGCGAGTGCGGCCGCATTCTTACTTAGCTCGGGTAAAAAAGGTAAGCGGTTTATTCTACCTAATTCTAGCGTTATGATTCACCAGCCTAGCAGCGGAACACGGGGTAAAGTGACCGATCAGGAAATTGATTTGCGCGAAAGCCTGCGCCTTAAAAAGCTTCTGGAAGAAATCATGGTTACTAACACTGGCCAAAAACCAGCTCGGATTCACGAGGATATGGAGCGCGACAAGTGGCTCAGTGCCCAAGAAGCGAAGCAGTACGGCATTGTTGATGCTGTAATCGATTCGGTTTCAAAGTCATCCAAAAAATAAAAACATAAAATTGCCGAACGGCGGCAATAGTACTATAATATGGCTATGAATATCGCTGAAGGCATTCGTTTTGATGTCACCACGCCAAAGGCCCTTGCTAAAGACCGTTGGCCAGAAATACAGGCTTTGCGCCAGAGATACTACGAATCTGTTTTTAAGCGTCGTACCCCCGACCAAGTAGCTGTGTTTGTGGGCCACGCCACTCGATCTAGTTGGGCGGACCTGAATACATCCGGATTGCAAGGCACTTTTAAGCATGCCCGGGTTGGCGTTGCTTACAACAATCACGATGAGGTGGCAGCTTTTAGCTACCTGGTCACCAATGTTAGTAGCGAGCGGAATGGTTTGTTGGGCGCTGCGGAACGTATAGCCAAATTGCACGTCGGACGACTGGCGGCCAAGCGTTATGCTAAAGTCTTCGAAATCGTTGGCCAGGCGGATCTTCAGGTGGCTACAACTCATGTAGCATTTGGAGAGTTCTCCAGCGACCAGGTTGTTTCAGCTCACCCTTATAGCGAAGAGAAGGCTTTCATTGCCCAATTGAGCTCATGGGGCAATGCCCCCGCCCAAGATGAATCGGGGCGACCGTATCCGGCTGGCACCGTTTTTGCATTTGGTGAACAGGCCGAACCAGCTCAGCAATTGTGGTATACCGGAGCACGGGTTTCGGATGTATCGTTTTTGCTTCGTCAGCAGGATCCCAAATTGGTAGGGCTGGCATCGCAACAGGTACGCGGACATTAGCTTATCCCTTGACATTTAGTTGCCAATGGCTCAAACTGGGTGTAGAAGTAGGGTAAGTGGGCATTGCTGTAGTGGCAACAAATTAATCCCATTTTAGGATCTTCGCGCGAAATCAAATTAACATAATCTGCATAGCAAGTCCTGTAATTAGCAAGACCTGCATAGCAAGTCCTGTAATTAACATAACCTGCATTGCAGGTCCTGTAATTATCAAAAAAAGGTAAGTCAGTATATTAAGGTGAGTTGAATCAGCTGGTTCAACAGCGTAATTAAGTAGGAGCACAACTCTTAATGGCGAAGAGTCTATCTAACGACACTAAACAAACAACTAACAGTAACGGCCGGGTCTTTTTTACAAAAAATCACGATGCTTTGGCATTGCCCAACCTGGTTGATCATCAAAACAAGTCATTTCAGTGGTTTGTCGAGGAAGGCCTGGGCGAGCTCTTGGCCGAGATCAGCCCGATTGACGATTATACTAATACTAAACTGAGCTTACGATTCAAAGACTACCGCTTTGAAAAGCCTAAGATGACCGAAGTCGAAGCACGTGAAAACAACGTTAGCTACGATACGCCGTTGAAGGCTACCGTAGAGCTGACCAACAAGGTTACCGGCGAAGTTAAGGAACAAGAAATCTACCTAGGTGACTTCCCCTGGATGACTAGCCGCGGTACTTTTGTAATTAACGGCGCTGAGCGCGTGGTGGTTAGCCAGCTGATCCGTTCGGCTGGTGTTTTCTTTACAGCCGACACCCATGGCTCTCGCAACCTGTACGGCGCCAAGGTCATCCCTGGCCGCGGTGCATGGCTAGAGTTTGAGACCGCCGCCAACGGCGCGCTTTATGTTAAGATCGACCGCAAGCGCAAAATTCCTGTTACCACCTTATTGCGCGCTTTAGGCGTTAGCGAAAGCCAGATGCGCGACCAGTTTAAGCACGTCGACCAAGGCACACTAAACTACCTAGACGCTACCTTAGAGAAAGACCCAGCCCGCGGCGCCAACGACGCTTTAATCGAGGTTTACCGCCGTCTTCGCCCTGGTGACTTGGCGACTGTCGATAACGCTCGTAGCCTGCTAGAGAATATGTTCTACAACTTTAAGCGTTTCGATTTTAGCCGCGTTGGACGCTACAAGATCAACAAACGCCTTAATCTGGACATTCCTAACACCGCCGAAAATCGGGTTATGCGCCTCGAAGACCTGATTGCCATCATTGCCGAGATTATTCGCATGAACAACACTCAGGAGCCAGCTGACGATATCGATAGCTTGGCAAACCGCCGCGTTAAATTGGTTGGTGAGCTTGTGCAGCGTCAGTTCCGAATTGGTTTGCTACGAATGGAACGTAATACTAAAGACCGCATGAGCATGAGTGAAATCGAGACGGTCACGCCCGCCCAGCTGATTAACGCCCGCCCAATTGTGGCTGCTGTCCGAGAATTCTTTGCTAGTTCGCAGCTTAGTCAGTTTATGGACCAGATTAACCCGCTTAGTGAGTTAGCTCACAAACGTCGCTTAAGTTCCATGGGTCCTGGTGGTTTGAGCCGCGAACGAGCCGGTTTTGAAGTCCGTGATGCTCACGCTACTCACTACGGTCGAATCTGTGCCGTTGAAACACCAGAAGGTGCCAACATTGGTCTAGTTCTTAACTTGGCCAGCTACGCCCGGATTAATGACTATGGCTTTATTGAGACTCCTTATCGCAAGGTCAGTAACTCGACTACCGCTAAAAACGCAGTGGGTCGTGTGGCCTCAGTCAACCTAGAGGACGAAAAAGGCAAAACTATTGTTAAAGCTGGTGCCAAGATTACCGCTGCCGAAGCCACCAAGCTAGCAGCCGTTAAAAGTAAAGTTACCTGGCCCGTCAAAGCACAAACGACCGACGAAATTGTCTATTTAGATGCATCTGACGAAGAAGGGGCAGTTATTACTAACGCCTCCGAGCCGACACACGACGACGGTTACTTTGTAAACAAGCGCGTTAGTGCCCGCCGCCACCTCGAAACAGGTGAAGTGGACGCCGACGACGTAACTCATATGGATGCCTCGCGCCGCCAAATTATTGGTTCTAGTGCCGGTTTGATTCCTTTTATTGAGAAGAACTATGTATATCGCTCGCTGATGGGTAGTAACCAACAGCGCCAGGCGGTGCCTTTAATCCAGCCCGATAGCCCAATCGTTGGTACCGGCATGGAAGACGTCGTAGCCCGCAACAGTGGTCAGGTGGTTATGGCTGAAGGTTCTGGCGAAGTCACTAAGGCTGACGCTGACCAAGTGGTTGTTAAGTACAAAGAAGGCAGTGTCACTTACGAACCGCTGCATTATGTACGTAGTAACGAAGGCACCAGCATTAACCAGAGAGTGGTCGTTAACAGCGGCGATAAAGTTAA
>JBDTKG010000032.1:0-10802 GCA_039935435.1 Saccharimonadales bacterium (SeqCode)
TTTTTATCAATACGGCTCGAGGCACGATCGTAGACTATGAAGCGCTTGCCGAAATAACTCCCAAAAAGAATATAGAGGTAGTCATTGACGTTACAGACCCAGACGAGCCGCTTACGGCAGACAGTAAACTGAGAAAACTAGATAATGTCATGCTCACACCTCATATCGCGGGCTCACGCGGTAATGAGCAACAACTTATGGGCAGTCTAGCCGTTGAGGAAATAGAACGCTTCGTGCGTGGAGATACTCTAATTTATCAAGTTCACCAAGAAGATCTTTCCCGCATTGCGTGATAATTTAGTTGCAATAGATTCGCACACGGTACTCCAAACAAAACGACTCACCAATAGGTAGGGCTCTTTGCTACAATACAGCCATGACTTTATCAGTATTGCAGTGGAATGTTTGGATATTTGAGAAGAAGGAGAACTTACTCAAGCTTATTAAAGACTTGAGCCCTGATGTAGTTTGTATGCAAGAGCTAACTATTGGCTCCAGTTTTCAGGACGGAGTCAACGTGGTCGAGTACCTGGCCAAGGAACTCGGCTATAATCAATTTCATAAAGCCATACCGAACTTGGCGCCCAGCGAGGGTGTTGGTGACCTTGCCAACGGCATTATGACAAAACTACCAATAGTATCGACTGACTGGAAGTGGATACAGCAGCCGCAGTACGGTGGCTCGGCATACGACGACCAGTATAGGCTTTATGTAGAGGCGACGGTATCTGCAGGCAGCAAAAAACTGACCTTTGGGACAGCTCATGTTTCGTATACTGATAGATTCATCGATACGCCTCAACGTAGGCTAGAAGCGGATAGTCTACTAGAAATAGCAGCCAGTAAAAATAGCAACTACATGCTTACCGGAGACTTTAATTCATTACCAGATTCGTACCTTGTATCCAGTATGCAGAAGAAGCTTATTCATGCCGGCCCTGATTTTGACGTTAAAACCTGGACGACGAAACCATTTTCATATAATGGCTTTGAGGAAACAAAGCTTAACTGGCGGCTTGACTACGCTTTCGCGACGAAGAATATTCAGGTACTGTCAGCAGAAGCTATACATACCGAGTACTCCGACCACCTGCCAATCCTCATTAAACTTAATTTAGGTTAGTAATATATAGGTGCGAGGAATCTTGTAATTCAGTTGCAATAGTTTCACACACAGCCCTCCAACTAAAATGCCTCAGCAACGCTGGGGCTTTTTAGTTGGCTTGCACAACGAGAACCCAAAACCGCGCAGCGGTGGGTTCGGCGGAGCGCAAACTGTCGCAGGAATTCATTCCGAGACAGTTTGCGCGCAGAAGGACGCAGTCCGCTGCCCCACTATTTAGTAACACTACGAAATGTAATAACATTGTTATTACAAAACCAAGGGGTATTTTTTACTGTATGATTAGGGCATGAAGACTATTGCCCTGTGTTGCAGTGCCAATTTTTACCGGCAAGCAGTCGCGGTGCGAGAGCAGCTAGTCAAGCTAGGATTTGCGGTGATCATACCTGAGGCGGCCGAGCAAATGAGGCAGTCCGGCGACTTTGACGTTAGCCACTACAAGACCTGGTTTGGCGATAAGAACGATTATTATAAAAAAACAGCCTTGATTAAGGGGCATTTTGTCGAGATCGACAAGGCCGATATTGTCTTGGTTCTGAATTATCAGAAACACGGCGTCGACAATTACATTGGCGGCAATACGCTTATGGAAATGGCCATCGCTTTCTATCGGAACAAGCCAATCTATATTTTGAATGAGATGCCGCAAGAGTCGGCTTTTTTAGAAGAGATTATTGGGCTCAATTCGATCGCACTGCACGGTCACTTAGAAACCATCCCAACTTAATAGCTTTTTAATAAGTGGTTGTTAACCTGCTGGTATGGTTAATCAGAAACGCCAATTTAGACGCACTACATTACTGATATGGTTTTTTGTGGGTTGCTTGGTGGGCTTGGCAGCAGCACGGCGCCTGAGCTTGCATTCTTGGCTAGTGGTGGCTTTGGCAGGCATTATTAGCCTGTCACTCTTTAGTCGCCGCCAGGTGGTTAGTTTGCTGGCGGTTATTTTGTTTGGCGGGCTATTAGGTCTTTGGCGGGGAACTGGCTATATGAAACGGCTACAGGCTTATCAGCAGTTTTGGCAGCAAACGGTTGTGATGACAGCTGAGGCCCAGAGCGATGCCGTTTACGGCTATAATTCTCAGCTTGATTTTGAGGTTGCAGGCGCTCAGTTACTTAAGCCGTGGCCTGCTAATTTGGCCGGTAAAATTAAAGTTGATGGTTTTGGTGCGCCAATGGTTTACCGCGGTGATCAACTGGAGATTACCGGTAAATTGAGGCCAACCCGCGGCTCAGCCCAGGCCAAAATGAGTTATGCCAAAATCCAGCTGTTGGCCCATAAGAAGTCGGCTGTAGATGATGTGCGGCGACGTTTTATAGCCGGTATGCAGTCCGATTTGCCGGAGCCGGAGGCTTCGTTTGGGGCTGGCTTGTTGATTGGCCAACGTAGCACTATTCCTAAGGCCACAAATGATGAGCTGTCGGCTACAGGCTTAACGCACTTAGTGGCCGTGTCGGGTTATAACCTGACAATTATAATTATTGCCGTTCGCAAACTGTTGGGCCGAATGTCTAAGTTTCAGAGTACGGTTGCAGCTTATACGCTGATGTTTCTGTTTGTAATCGTTACCGGCCTCAGTGCCTCTATTGTGCGGGCCGCAATGGTGAGTAGTTTAAGCTTGCTGGCTTGGTATTACGGCCGGGCGGTGCGGCCGCTGTTGCTCATAAGCTGGGCGGCGGCTCTGACGGCTTTGTGGCAACCATTTTATCTGTGGGCCGATATTGGGTGGTATTTGTCGTTTTTGGCCTTTTTTGGGGTTCTTGTACTGGCTCCATTAATGGAGAAAATTGCTAGACGGTTTGGTAACCCGCCGTCATTGGTTTTGCTACTCTGCGAAACTGTCTCGGCCCAGGTTATGACTCTGCCAATTATTATGTATATCTTTGGTCGTTTGTCGTTGATTGGTTTGGTGTCGAACCTGATGGTTGTGCCGTTAGTGCCGTTGGCCATGCTGGCCTCATTACTAGCTGGATTGGCTGGCATGCTTATAGCTAGTTGGGCCGGCTGGTTGGCCTGGCCTGCTAAGTGGCTGCTGACCTATATGCTCAACGTCACTAGTTTGTTAAGCCAACTACCTCACGCCGCGACTTATCAAGCGATTAGTGCTGCCACCATGATCAGCTTGTACGTTTTAATTTTAATGATTGCCTGGCGAACGACTACAAAGCTCAAAACTATGAAGGACCGGTCCGAGCGGCGAGATATGGTATAATCTCAAGTAGATAACAGAGTGAAATTTGCTTTGTGGAGGCCAGTGCAACATGTCAGGACACTCAAAATGGTCAACTATAAAACGCCAAAAAGGCGCCAAAGATGCTGCCCGTGGGGCGGTATTTACAAAGCTGAGTAATGCCATCGCTGTTGCCGCCCGCGATGGCGCTGATCCTGATATGAACTTTACTCTGAGGATGGCCATCGATAAAGCCAAAGCGGCCAGCATGCCAACGGCCAACATCCAGCGCTCGATTGACCGCGGTAGTGGCAAACTGGGCGGCGCCCAAATTCAAGAAGTTATGTATGAGGGCTATGGTCCTGGCGGGGTAGCTATCTTGGTTGAGTGTGCTTCTGACAATCTGAACCGCACTTATCCCGAAGTTAAATTAGCCTTTAGTAAACATGGCGGCAATATTGCCGAAAAGGGAGCTGTTGCTTTTCAGTTCGACCACAAGGGAATGATCAGGGTTAAGGGCACTGGCGACGATTTAATGCTGCAAGCCATTGAGGCCGGCGCTGATGATGTGCAGGAAGAAGACGACGAATCGGTTATCTATACCGACAGTAAACAGCTGGCCAAGGTGCGAGACGGCCTGCGGCAGCTTGGAGTCGACATGACCGAGGCTGAGCTAACCTATGTGCCCGATAACACGGTGATCGTCGGTGACGTGGCGACGGCCGGCAAGGTGATGCGTATTATGGATGCCCTGGAAGGCTTAGATGATGTAACGGCCACGCATGTTAATTTCGAAATACCGGACGATATTGCCGCCGATTTATAGTAAACCCCAGCATCTTATTAAAAGTTAATTAAAACATAATCAGATAGTTTTGACTAGCTGTGCCTGACTAGTTACTATCGAGGTATGACTTTTAAATTACTTTTCATAACAATATTCGTGGCTAGTTTGCTGCCAGTTAAGCTAGCCCTTGCTGCCGCACCAACTTTAATCATCACCGAGGTCCAAACCGGTCTTTATGATCATACGGCTGGCGATCAACCGCAAGCTGAGTTTCTGGAACTAACCAACGCCTCTTCCAATACCCTAACTCTTGACGACAACTGGCACTTAGACTATTTGTCGGCCGCCAATAACGGCAGTACGGCACCAACTAGCAGTTTGGTTGGGCTAGCTGGTTCGGTGCCAGCTGGAGGCCACATCTTGGCTAGCTTCAACGGCTACTTGCCCGACCTAGCCGATCTTACATTTGGCAGTGGTAGCAACCAGACTACGGGCTTGCTTGCTAAAACCGGTGGGCACGTCCGGTTGATGGACGATCAAGTAATGGTTGATTGCCTATCTTGGGGGTCGGCCGTGGCTATAGACGGTTGCCAGAAGCTACCCGGCACAGCCCCCGATGGGGCATCGATACAGCGTGCCCTTAATGATGATCAGCAATATGGGGAGGCAATGTATAAAGTGCCGCCAAGCCCGGAAGGCCGAGACGGCTTTATGGCTGCCACAGACTTGGATGCAACGGCTGGGACAGGTGGCTGCACCGACATACAAATTGACGAGCTGATGGCTAATCCGTCAGGCGACGATACTGGACGCGAATTCATCGAGGTTAATAATCCGACCCAACAAAAAATTAGTTTGCAAGGTTGTGGTTTGCAGGTGGGAACTAAGAGCTATAACTTTGCCGAAGACGACTATTTGGCAGCTGGGCAATTTAAAGCCTTCTATAGCTCCCAAACCGGCCTGGTCTTGACCAACGGTGGTGGCAGCGTCCAGTTGTTGGGATCGGCACAGACAGCGGTTGTCTACCCAGAATTAGCAGATGACCAGGTTTGGGTTCAGGTTGACGGCAACTGGCAAGTTAGCAATCAGCCTACGCCCAATGATGTTAATTTGGCTAATGATGCTGCTGTCGATGCGCTGACTGGTACGAAGCTTGTTGATCTGACACCGTGCCCAGCAGGCAAAGATCGTAATCCGCAAACCGGCCGTTGCAAAAATATAACCGTTGCGCCAGCGGCTAAGCCATGTACTGCCGACCAGGTACGGAATGCCCAAAGTGGGCGCTGCAAAAAGGCGGCTGCAGCTAACAGCAGCCAAAAAGTCTGTGCGGTCGGGCAGGAGCGTAACCTGGATACTCAAAGATGCCGCAAAGTTGTCGTTAAGACGCCTAAGATTAAGACTCAGGACGATTCGGCTGCTAGTAAGACCAAGCCCAGTTATCTGATTATGTTAGCTGTAGGATCCATCATTATCATCTATGGGATATATGAGTATCGGCGTGATCTGACTTATTGGACTAGGCAGCTTAAGGAGCGTTTGTTTGGCGGCCAGGCTAATCAGTAAACGGTCTGCTACAATGAAGTTAATGCGTATTTTAGGGATTGATCCAGGCACCGGAATTTTGGGTTTTGGAATTATCGATGTTGGCCCAACCAATAAGCTTAGTTTAGTGGACGCAGGCGTAATCAGGACGCCTGTTAAGCAGGCCGACAGCGAGCGGCTAGCAACCATCTATGATGAGCTACATCAGATAATTGAGGAAACCAAACCGGCCGTTATGGCGGTCGAGAAGTTGTTTTTTGCTCAGAACGTGACAACGGCGATGAGCGTGGCGCAGGCCCGTGGTGTAGTCTTGCTGTGTGGCCGCCAACATCAGTTGGAATTACATGAATTTACACCTCTGCAAATCAAGCAAGCCGTGACCGGCTACGGACGCGCCGATAAGAAACAGGTTCAGGAGATGGTGCGGGTAATATTGGGCTTAACCGACGTTCCCAAGCCCGATGATGCGGCCGATGCTTTGGCGGCGGCTATCTGTTGCACCATGAGTGTGAGATAATAGTTAGCATATGATTGCAACACTGCGCGGGATGGTCACCGAAAAAGCTGCCGACACGGTTGTGTTAGAGGCTGGGGGAGTTGGCTATGGCTTATTGGTAACCACCGAAGACCATGGCACTTTACAACTCCAGCAGCCAGCTTACCTTTATATTTACGAGCACATCCGCGAGACGGCCCACGACTTATTCGCCTTCCTTAAACTGGATACTAAGAAGTTATTTGAACTACTGCTGAGTGTTAATGGGGTCGGCCCCAAAATGGCACTGAGTATTCTTAGCGTCGGCAACCCGGCAGCAGTGCGATCGGCAATTGCATCTGGCGACACAAAGTATATTACGCAAGCTTCGGGCGTCGGTAAGCGCGTTGCCGAGAGGGTAGTGGTCGATCTGAAGGATAAGGTTGGTTTGGTTGGCGTTGATTTGTCGACAACCGGTCTGCTGCAGTCAGATGCTGTTTTGTCGTCCGATGAAGCCGTTCAGGCCTTGATGAGCCTTGGCTATCAAGCGACTGATGCAGCTAAGGCCTTGGAATCGGTCGACCCAGCCCTGTCCACAGAAGAGCGCGTTAAACAGGCGTTAAGGGCAGCTTAATTATGGCTATAGAACGCATCATTCACTCTGTGCCAGCCGATGATCCGGTTGAGATCCAGCTGGAAATCACGCTGCGCCCACACGACTTTGCTAACTATATTGGTCAGGACCGGCTTAAACAAAATTTGCAGTTATCGATTGCTGCCGCTAAAAAACGCGGTGAGCCTCTCGACCATATTTTGTTATATGGTCCTCCCGGTTTGGGAAAAACCACAATGGCCAGTGTTATTGCCAACGAAATGGGCAGCACCATTAGGATTACTAGCGGCCCGGCCATCGAGCGAGCCGGAGATTTGGCCAGTATACTGACTAATTTGCAGGACGGCGACATCTTGTTTATCGACGAAATCCACCGCCTTAACCGTTCGGTCGAGGAAGTCTTGTACAGTGACATGGAAGATTTTAAGTTAGATATTATGCTTGGCAAAGGCCCGAGCGCTCGTAGCCTGCGGCTTGATCTACCTAAGTTTACAATTATTGGCGCCACCACTCGAACTGGTGCTTTGGCAGCGCCTCTGAGAGATCGTTTTGGCATGCTTCATCGCCTGGAATTCTACACCCCAAACGAGGTTAAGCAGATTATTGTTAGAGCTGCCAAAATTTTGAAGGTACCAATTGACGCTACTGCGGCTGGCGAGCTGGCAAAACGGGCTCGCCTGACCCCGCGGGTGGCCAACCGTTTATTAAAGCGAGTCCGCGATTACGCTGACGTCAATGGTGACGGCATTATCGACAGCAAAATCAGCCAACAGGCTTTGGAGCTTTTGCAGGTGGATGAGTTGGGCTTGGACCCTGCCGATCGTATGCTACTGTTGGCCATTATCGATAATTACCAAGGTGGTCCTGTTGGCGTCGAGACGTTGGCGGCAATGACGGCCGAGGAACGAAGCACTATCGAGGATTTCTATGAGCCTTACTTAATGCAAATTGGCCTACTAGAGAGGACGCCACGCGGTCGCAAAGTAACTCACAAAGCTTACGCTCACCTTGGCAAAAAAGCCTCTGCAAAGTCAGGCGATGCCGATCAAAAAAGCTTGCTATAATAAAATCATGCAACCAAACACCCCTACAGCAAATTCGCCACAAACAGACCCCACTAGCTCTAGCCAGCCGGTCGAATCTGGCCAACTGCTCGAACCCGGCCAACCGGTAGTTGAGCCGGTCACTAATCGGCTGCAATCTAAAACGCTGGAAGGGTTTGACTCCTCAGAATCTAAGCTAGAAGAGGTGCACCGTTCGGTGGCCGGATTGGTAGTAGTTTACGTTGAAGTGATGCTAGGTATGGTGGCCGGCATTGTACTATTGGCCTTCATGATTCCGGTGGTTTTGCCCAATGCCCAAAGTAGCCAGGTTAATATGTATTTGCTTTCGGGCGTTGGTATTTTGGCGGTTATAACCTGGCTGGCCCTGAGCGTCTTTACTCATATCTATAAAATGAGCAAATTGATTATTTCCGACGAGAACCTTACCCAGATAATCCAAAATGGTTTATTCAATCGTTCGGTGGCAGAGCTGTCGTTGGCTGACGTAGAAGATGTTAGCGCTCATCAAAACGGTATTATTGCCTCCCTTTTTGGATATGGACAGCTGGAGATTCAAACGGCCGGCGCCAGTGACAACTTTGTTTTTAAGTATTGTCCTCGGCCTAACTTTTACGGCAAAAGAATACTTACTGCTAGGCAGTCATATCTCAATAATCACCGTTCGACCCAAGAGTAGCGCAGCTAGTTGTTGTTTATGCCGACTTTGACGTAAGGATTGGGCGTGGTGCTGGTTGGTTTTTCGATGAATGATTTGAGAACAAAGCCCGTGCAGTTGTTGGCGGCGTTAGTGCAGCCAGCCGGGTAGGGAATATATAGGTAACTTGCTTGGTGCCGGGTCGGATCAGGGTATTTTTGAGCGTTGGCGGCATCGGCTTGAGGACTGGCAAAAACAACCAATCGGTTATTGGGGTCACGTAGGGAGCCATTATCAATGCCAAGCAGCTGGGCGCTATTGAAAGTGGCCGGATAAGCGTTCTTAACGTTATAGTACGACTCTAATTTGCTATCAATTTGGTTAATGTCGTTAACACGCTGAGTATCGCGCTCTTTGGCGCGAGCCGCTTGGTAGTTGGTCAGCAGCAAGGCCGATAGGATGACGACAACCAGAATCATTACCAATAGTTCGGGGACCGTAAAACCGCTGTCCGAAAAACCGTCTGCCGATAAGCGTCGATGCAATGTGGTCATTAAGTCAATCCTCTATCCATCACAGGTTATATGTGACTATTTACGGAGATATTGTAGCATACAACCGGCGATACTGCTTATGGTGCGACGGATTACCCACAACTGTTAAAAGTTAATTAGATGTGAATAATTACAACAGGGGTGGCATAAGTGTTGCATTGTCAGCCGTCAAGCCAAAGCTTATACTGATTATCAGAGCCTGACGATTGATGTGAAGGTCTAACCTAATGAAGCGGAGGATAAAATTATGGCCACAAAGGCAAAGACCGACAAACCCACCCCAAAAGCAGCTGCCAAGTCTGAGGCAGACAGCAAGTCTGCAGGTAAAGACAAAGCCCTAGGACTAGCTTTAGAAACCATTGAGAAGCAGTTTGGCAAGGGTTCGATTATGAAAATGGGCGAAACTTACAAAGTGCAAGTGGAGTGTATCCCAACCGGTAGCATATCGCTCGATTTGGCGTTAGGCGGCGGAATTCCTAAGGGCCGCGTTATCGAGATTTACGGTCCCGAATCGAGCGGCAAAACAACCCTGACATTGCACGCTATTGCCGAGATCCAAAAACAGGGTGGCACAGCGGCTTTCATTGATGCCGAGCACGCTCTCGACCCAGCTTATGCCAAACGGATTGGCGTTGATGTTAGTAATCTTTTACTAAGTCAGCCAGATAACGGTGAGCAAGCCCTGGAAATTGTCGAAACTTTGGTGCGCAGTAATGCGGTAGATCTGATTGTAGTCGACTCGGTAGCAGCATTGGTACCACGAGCCGAAATAGAGGGCGACATGGGCGACTCACATATGGGCTTACAGGCTCGTTTGATGAGCCAGGCTTTACGGAAGCTAACTGGTGTTATAAGTCGCTCCAACGCCACGGTTATTTTCATCAACCAAATCAGAATGAAAATCGGCGTCATGTTTGGCAACCCCGAAACTACCACTGGCGGTAATGCGCTTAAGTTTTATGCCAGCGTCCGTATGGATATTCGTAGGATTGGGCAAATTAAACAAGGCGACTCCATCATTGGCAACCGGACCCGCGTTAAAGTAGTCAAGAATAAGATTGCACCACCCTTCCGTCAAGCTGAATTCGACATCATGTATAACCAGGGTATTAGTGTTACCGGCGACGTGCTGGATTTGGCCGTAGTTGATGGCATTGTCGAAAAGGCCGGGGCTTGGTTTGCATACGATGGACAGAACATAGCTCAAGGTCGGGAAGCCGCCAAGCAGTATTTGCAGGATAACCCTAAAATCTTAGAAAAAGTCAGCAAGCAAGTTCGAGAGGCTGCTGCTAAGCGAGACTAGACGGGTTTGATGGGAGGCATCATAACCGAAATACTGCCAAATAGACTATGATTGTCACCGATATTAAGCAGCAGGTTAAAAGAGCTGGACGCTATTCAATCTATTTTGATAGTAAATATCTGTTCAGTTTGAGCGAAACTGAATTACTGCGTAGCGGCATCAGAATCGGCAAAGAGTATAGCAAGAGCGAGATTGAGGATCTTCAGCAAACGGCCGTATCGGACAAGGCCTATATGCGAGCCTTAGATTATCTGGCTATGCGACCGCGTAGTCAGTGGGAAGTAACCGATTATCTGCGCCGTAAAGACTACGACTCCCCTACTATCGAGGCTATACTTAACAAGTTAAGCGAATATGGCTATTTGGATGACAAGAAGTTTGCTCAAGCCTGGATTGACAACCGGCAACTGCTTAAGCCGACTTCCCTACGCCGCCTGCAGCAAGAATTACAACAGAAACATGTTAGCCGGGAGACAATTAGTGAAGTGCTAGCCGAACAGGATATCGATGAGCAGGCCATGTTGCGCCAGTTAATC
>JBDTKG010000033.1:0-4016 GCA_039935435.1 Saccharimonadales bacterium (SeqCode)
CAGCGGCGGCTATACGACTACGATGACATGATTCTGCAGGCCATAGCCGGGCTGCAAGCTCATCCCGACCTCAAATACAGCCTACAAGAGCGATATCAGTATGTTTTACTGGACGAATTTCAGGACACCAATCAGGCGCAGCTCAAACTTGTCGAGCTGCTCACCGACAATCCCGTTAACGAAGGCCGGCCTAATGTTTTAGGGGTTGGCGATGACGATCAAGCCATCTTTGCCTTCCAAGGTGCCGACTACTCACATATGTTGGCCTTTTATAAACAATACCGCGATGTACTAGTAGTGCCGCTGACTCAAAATTATCGTTCCGAAACGGCCATCCTGCAATTGGCTAGCCAGGTTGCTGAACAAATCGAGACCCGGTTACATCATAGTTTTAGCGACATCAATAAAACGCTGACAGCGGCTGGACAAAACTTAACTGGGCAAGCAACTGTGGCCCGACACGAATTTAAGAGTGACGTCGCCCAGTTCGCCTGGGTAAGCCGGCAAATTAAGGAGCGCATGGATGCCGGGCAATCGGCCAATCAGATTGCCGTTTTGGTGCCTCAACACAAATACCTTGAGCCTTTGGTGCCTTATTTGCAACAAGCCGGAATACCGGTACGATACGAAAAGCGCGAGAACGTTTTAGATTTCCCGGTCATTATTCAGCTAATCCAGATGGTTAAGCTTTGCTTGGCACTGAATCAGCAGAATTATTTTTTGGCCGATAGCCTGTGGCCCGAGGTGCTTAGCTACAGTTTTTGGCAGCTCAAAACCGAGGATATCTGGCAGCTCTCCTGGCAGGCGCACGACCAAAAGCTTAGCTGGACTCAACTGCTGATGAATAACGCTGCGTTGGCGCCAATCGCGGGCTTTTTTATTGGCTTGGGCTTGGACCTATCCACCGTCAACCTAGAAGTTTTGCTTGATCACATAATTGGCACTCGGGTTTTCAAGAACTATCAATCGCCGTTTTTCGCTTACCACTTTGGCAACGACAAACAGCGTTCAACTAGTTTTTGGTCGTTGCTTTCCAATCTAACGGTGCTGCGGCAACAGCTTAGAGAATATCGCCAGGGCGATAACCAACCGTTGTCGGCTCAGGACCTTATCGACTTTGTGGACGCTCACCGACAGGCTGATATAAAGATTCTCAATACCAGTCCCTATAACCAGGCAGCTCAATCAGTCGAGTTGATGACGGCTTACAAGGCCAAAGGCCGGGAATTCGAGACGGTATTTGTGCTGGCCTGCAGTAACGAGGCCTGGGGAGCCAACGGCCGCAGCGGGCAAGCCATCGCGTTGCCGCAAAATTTGCTGCCCATAAGGTATGGCGGTGCCACGCAAGATGAACGTCTACGATTGTTTTTTGTGGCCGTTAGTCGGGCCAAATCGCAGCTATTAATGACCAGCTTTGTAACTAACTACGCTGGTCGAACCTTTAATCGGCTAAAATACTTGGGAGAATACCAGGACGAGTCGGGTAATATTATCAGCCCTCTGCTCCCCGAGGTTAGTCAGCAAGTAATCCAAGACGACAGCACGCCGCCGGCTGTAGCCGAATTAGCAGCTTACTGGCAACAACGCCATAGCGAGGCAGTCATCAGCCAGAGCGGGGAAGAACCAAGCCGGCTGGTGGACCTGCTAGCGCCGCGCCTAGAACGGTTCCGCTTGTCGGCCAGCAACTTAGGCCGCTTTAGCGACACCGTCTACGGCGGGCCTCAAAGTCTGCTGTTCGATAGCCTATTACGCTTTCCGTCGGCACCGGCTATCGAGGCCCAGTTTGGCACTGCCATCCACAAAACACTGGAAAAGATTAGCTACTATCAGCAGAAGCACGGCAAACTGCCGGCCAGCAAATTATTTCTGGGTTGGCTACAGGACCAGATTGATAAATGCCGCTTACAGCCGGCGCAGGCTAAATTACTGCAAGAACGGGGGCAAACCTGCCTAGAATCATACTTGGCGTTAGCCGGCGACAACTTTGTGGCCAGTGACCGGCCAGAAGTAAACTTTGCCGACGAAGGCGTTTTGGTGGGCCAAGCTCACCTGACGGGACGCATCGACAAACTAGAAGTAGACAAGCAAGCCAAAACGGTCCGTATCATCGACTACAAAACAGGCCGGGGGCATGCTAAGTGGGCTAAAAACGATTCCAAGCTCTACAAGTACCGTCAACAGCTCTACTTTTATAAAATGCTAGTGGAGGGCTCCCACAGCTTTGCTGGCTATACCGTAACTGGTGGCAGCTTGGTATTCGTGGAAGCCAATGATGACGGCCAGATAGATGAACTTCAGCTCGACTTTGATGATAAAGAAATGATGCGTGCCAAACAACTGGTGGAAGTTGTCTGGCAACACATCATTGGTTGCGATTTCCCTGATATCTCTGGTTATAGTGCCAACCTGCAAGGCATTCGACAACTGGAACAAGATCTCTTAGATGGAAATATTTAACATACTCGGCAAGTAATTACTTGCGGCGAGCTGGCTTCTTCTTGGCGACAGCTCGTTTGGAGCTTCGCGAAGAAACGGTTGAGCGGCTGCTGACGCCAGCTTCTTGCATTGGAGTTACCTCTGCAAATAAGTAAGCGTACAGGTTAGCACCGATGATACCACCGATTAGCGGGGCAGCGACGTAGCTCCAGCTCCAGACTCGAACGCCGAGTGCTATAGCTGGGTTAGCCAGGCCGTTAGAACCAATCGAAGCTACTAGCATACCTAAGAACACAGCACCGGCTAGGCCAGCAGCGAACTTAAGGCCACGGTAACCTTGGTAAACGACACTAGCAAACACAAAGGTTAGTACAAAGGCACCAACAGCTTCGGCTACAAACACTCGCCAATCAAAGTTCTTGGCAGTTGTTGGCAAAGCTTGACCAGCCATGTAGACATACATGCGCCAAGCAGCTACAGCACCCAAAAGCTGAGCAGCGATAAAAGCTACAGCTTGAGTCGTTGGGATCTTACGAGAAGACCACAGACCCAATGTTACGGCCGGGTTAAAATGCGCACCCGACAAACGACCGACGGCCAAGGCCATTCCACCAGCAGCCAAAGCTACTCCACCTGCTAAGAAGTAAGAATATCCTACTCCTGACTTACCGATTGCAAGTAAGACCGAAGTCAACGTTGCAACACCTAAAAACTCTGCTACCACCATAGCGATTTTTGTTCTTCCGAACATAGACGAACCCTCCTTTAGTAATGTCTTTAGCATAATACAATGCTGCAATAATGCAAGGCCTAATCACTAGCGCAAAGCAATATGGTGCAGTTCATTGTTAGGCACCGCCTGCTCAACTGCCCACAAAAGTGCCTCACGAGCGTGGCGCATGACTAGGCCAATTTGGGCATTCGACGACGCCGCCACCAGGGCATCTTCAATCTGTTGACAGTACCATTCGGTCTGCACAAAGCTGCGCTCACCATTGGTGGCTTGGCTTAGCTGAGTCTGGCCAACAGTTTTACCGGGCGTTTCGATTCTGAGCACCGATCGGCCATCATGAACGGCGCTGGGTTGTAGAACCTCAATAGCCGTGGCAGCTTCTTCGCCCAAAACCCCAAACAGAATATCTTCCTGCCAGTCTTGATAGCGCTTACTCTCAATAGCCTGCTGGGCTTGGTGGGTGATTTGATAGACGTCTGTTTGGTCGTACTGAACACCTAGTTCAGTCTGCGCAGCGGCACTCCACTTGGTAAACTCGTTAGCCACTAGCCCCATGACGGCTGGCAGACTGCCGTTGGCTGCACAACCAGTATGCCCACCGGAAGGAATTTTGGCTGCGTTGAGCACGTCAGTCACAATCTGCAATCTCTGGCGGCCAGTAGATTTATCGTCAATATCAAAAAAGCCAGCTAATTCAGCCATGTACAGGCCATAGATATTGGGTCCACCCCAAACCGATGGTCGAACCTCGACGGTTGGCTCCCCAGACAATAAGCCAACCCGTTCGCGTTCGTCGCCGCAGGTTCCTCTGGTACCAGGCGCTACAATACTCAGCACTGACCCAGCA
>JBDTKG010000034.1:0-7246 GCA_039935435.1 Saccharimonadales bacterium (SeqCode)
TGGCTGGTATCTGGTTGAAATCATCAATCAGAGTTTGGCGCATTCCGCCGTTATACAGAGCAGCTGCGGGATGGTACAGGGGCAAAAATGCTTGTCCGCTAATCCGTTTGAGCTGGCCGTGTATAGAGCTGATTTTCAACCCAGGCAGAAAGCAGTCCATGCTATGCCTGCCTAGGGTGACAACCAGTTTCGGTTTAATAATCGCCAGTTGCTTCTGCAAATATGGCAGAAAGGCCTGTTTTTCGGGTGGCAAGGGATCGCGATTATTGGGTGGCCGATATTTAACTATATTAGTAATGTAGATGTTGTTGCGCTTAAGGCCAATCAGCGCTAGCATTTCGTCGAGCAGCTTGCCAGAGGCGCCGACAAAGGGCTGGCCCTGAAGGTCTTCTTTTTTACCGGGGGCCTCGCCGATAAAAACCAGCTCGGCATCGGCGCTGCCTTCGCCAAACACCAATTGAGTAGCCTGGACAGCCAACTGGGGTGTAATTTGGTCGGCCAGGATTTTGGCTTTTAGCTCATCGAGTTGGCTTTGTTTGGTCTTCATTGTTGAGTTACCTGCTCGACGCTTTGAGAGGCCAGATATTTAAAATGCTTTACCTCCGCTAAGTAGCGGAAGACCCAAACTGAAAAGCCGACTACTAGGACAGCCGCAATCAATACTTTACCTTCGATCTTGTGGCCCATAGTATCAGCCTTAAATGGCAGCCCTTGCACCGTATAACTGACAAACAAGGCCATAACTACCGCCCAACCGACTGCATACCAAATCATAAATCGGTTGTAGAACTTTTTTGCGGGCTCTGCTATTGGCAGCCTCCACTGAAAAAGAGCTCGGTATAAGGCCTTTTTTTTCATTTAATCGGAGTCTTTCGGAAAATTCCTACTAGGTTTTTGACGAAGCCAATTAGTAGTAGCAAGGTAAAGCCGTACTCCCACCAACTACCGGTATCGAGAGCCCGCGAGCCAACCGCGTAGGCAAGGACGATCTCCACTAAAGCTAAAACCATATGACCCAAGCGGCTGTCGTGCCACTGCATGAATTGCTTACTGGCCGATTGATTTGTGCTTTTTTTTGCTAAATGAGCCATAGATTCTACCCTGGTTCCCTATTGGTTACTACTTGTTGGCCGTTTCGCGGGCAGCGGCCTTCATGCTAAGTTGCAAGCGGCCTCGGTCGTCGATGGCGAGCAGCTTAACGGTCACTAGGTCGCCTTCTTTGACGACGTCGCCGGGGCTGTTAACGCGCTCTTCCTTCATCTCGCTAACATGGACAAGGCCTTCTTTGCCGGGCATAATCTCGACGAAAGCGCCAAAGTCCAAAACGGTGACAACGCGGCAATCTGTGTAGATCTTGCCGATCTCTGGGTCGTCGGTAATACCTTTGACCCATTGAATAGCAGCCTGGATCGATTTTTGGTCGGGGCTGGCAATAAAGACCGTGCCGTCATCTTTGATATCGATGCTGGCACCGGTTTCGGCGATAATCTTATTAATGACTTCACCGCCCTTGCCAATAACTTGACGGATCTTGTCGGGGCTAATTTTAATCGATTCCACCCGTGGAGCGTATGGGCTTAGGTCTTTACGAGCGTCCTTGAGGGTAGTTAGCATGTGCTCCAAAATTTCGGCGCGGCCGGTTTTGGCCTGAGCCAAGGCTTGGCGCAATACTTTAACTGGTAGTCCGTGAACCTTCATGTCCATCTGCAAAGCAGTGATGCCTTCGCTGGTACCAGTCACCTTAAAGTCCATGTCGCCGGCAAAATCTTCGGCATCAGCAATGTCGCTGAGGATGATTGGCTGGTCGCCGTCCATGATCAGGCCCATGGCAATGCCGCTAACAGGTCGCTTTAGAGGCACGCCAGCGTCCATTAGTGCTAAACAGCTGCTACAAGTAGCGGCCATGCTGGTACTACCGTTCTGGCTCATAATTTCGGTGACAGAGCGCATCATGTAAGGAAAGTCGGCTTCGGATGGCAAAACAGCGTCCAAGGCCCGCTCGGCTAGGTAGCCATGGCCAATTTCGCGGCGGCCGGGGCTGCCCAAACGCTTGATCTCGCCAACTGTGTAGCCAGGAGCGTTGTAGTGGTGCAAATAGCGCCGTTCGCCTTCGCGCTCCATCGTGTCGACTAATTGTACATAGCTCAATGGCGCCAAAGTCACGATGTTCATAGCCTGAGTCATGCCGCGGGTAAAAATACTGGAACCATGAGCCCGGGGCAGAACATTAACTTCGCTAGCCAAAGGCCTAATTTCGGTTAGAGCTCGACCATCAGGACGAACTTTGTCCTCTACAATGCCTTTGCGCACGTCTTTGTGAAGCGATAGAGCGAAAGCGTCGTCGTATTCCCTTTTAAGGTCAGCAAAACCGTCCTCGCCAACTTCTTCGGCAAAATGCTGGTGCATCTGTTCGCGAACAACTTTTACCAAGTCGTTGCGCTCAGGGTATGGCAACCTAAGGCCGGTGCCTAATTTGCCAGCTAACCAGTTGTCGACTCGCTCCTGGACGTCGCTGTCGGGCAAAGCCAACTTATACTCGCGGGCTTTAACATCTAACTTCTTAATAAGTTCTTTCTGAAGGGCAATTGCTGGCTGGATGGCTTCGAAGCCAAACTCCAAGGCGGCCGCAACTTCGTCTTCGCTAGCCTCATTCGCACCAGCTTCGACCATCATAATGGCATCGCCAGTTCCGGCTACAACTAGGTCGAGCTTACCTTCGTCGAGCTGCTGAGCGCTAGCAAAAGCTTTGTACTTGCCGTCTACCATGGCCACCCGCACACCGGCGACAGGGCCATCAAAAGGCGCGCCAGTCATCATAAAAGCAGTGCTCATGGCGATCATAGCCACCATGTCGGGCCTAAAGTCGGGATCCATGCTTAGAACAGTGGCCACACCCTGGACTTCGTGTCGGTAGCCTTTGGGCCACAAGGGGCGGATTGGGCGGTTGATTAGGCGGCCAATTAGGATGGCATCGTCGCTAGGACGACCCTCTCGCTTCATAAAGCGGGAGCCGCTTACTTTGCCAGCTGCATACATTTTTTCTTCGTAATCGATGCTGAGCGGAAAATAATCGAAGCCTTGGAGGGTTTTATCGCCCACCATAGCTGTTCCCAGAATAACGGTATCGCCATAAGTGACTAGGACTGAGGCAGAGGTACGAAAGCCGACTCGGCCGACCTCTAGAGTTAGCTTGCGGCCGCAAAAATCGGTTGATACCGATACCATTGGTTGGCCACTGTTGGGGTTAATTGTTTTAGTCATTGTTAAATGATCCTTTCGAGGTTGGATCTTAGTTGCAAAGGGCAAATATATAGCGGCTGCTTGTGCTAATCGGGGCGCCAATATATCTGTTTATCTGCAACCAAAACCTGGTTTAACTTTTAATGTGCACAAGCTTGGGGTCTACCATTGGTAGGCCCGTGGCCAGGGCGCAGTTAGCGTCGAATGCCTAGTTTCTTAATAAGGGCTAGGTAAATGTTGCTATCTTTGCGAGCGATGTAGCGAAGAAGGCGTTTCCGCTGGCCAACCATTTGTAACAGGCCACGGCGAGCTGCAAAGTCTTTTTTATTAATCTTGAGGTGCTCTGTAAGCTCGCTAATGCGAGTAGTTAAAATACCTACCTGGACCTCTGGCGAACCAGTGTCCTTTGAGTTGGTCTGTAAATCCTTAACGATAGCTTGTTTCTTCTCGGTTGATAGCATTTGTATCGATTCCTTACTTGTTGTTCACTCGCATTGATAAATAAGAGTTTCGCTGATGTTGAACACATATTAGCACAGTTGCCCCTGTTAGGCAAGTGTAATTAGGTGCTTAGCGATCTGATCGCTACTGAGCTGTTCGATGGTCATGGCATCATCTACGGCGTAGTCACCTACCTTAGTACGACGTAACTTGGTGGTGTAGGCTCCGGTTTGCAAGTCTGTGCCAATATCTTCGACTAAGCTCCGGATGTAAGTGCCACTGGAGACACTAACCTCAAAGCTTAGATTGGGATAAACGAACTCGGCATCGACATAGCCATAAATAGTAACTTCGCGAGGTTGTAGGTCGGCTACCTTCCCCTCGCGGGCCAATTGATAGGCCCTTTTGCCATTAACCTTAATAGCCGAGTACTGGGGCGGCATCTGACTGATTGGACCACTAAACTTGGCAATTGCGGCTTCGACTTGCTCGTGGCTCGGTTGTTGCTGCGAAACAGCGGTCAGCTGGCCTTCGGCATCGCCGGTGGTGCTTGTTTGGCCTAATTTGGCTGTGACCTGGTAGGTTTTGTCTAGCTTACTGAATTCCTGGGCCCGTTTGCAATAACTACCCACAACCAAGATCAAGAGGCCGGTTGCTAAGGGATCCAGGGTGCCGGTGTGCCCCACTTTGGGTTTTGGTAGGCCGGCATGCTTGAGTGTGCCCCTGACTTTGGCCACCACATCGAAACTGGTCCAGCCAGAGGGCTTATCGATTAAGAGCAGGCCGTCCACTACGGGCTACAGAGTACCTGGCTGGTTGTCGTTAGGCACCAACATGGGCGGTGGCACTGGCGGTGGTGCCGACGGGTTAGTTGTATTACCGATGGTGGCATCGGTTGGTTGGTCGTGCGGCATCAACTGACTAGGAATATTTGGGTTTACACCATTGACGCTAGGGGCGTCCATACCAGGCGTGGGCCGGGCCTCGACAACAGGCGCCACCGGCGCTGTTTGAGCAGGAACCGTGCCGAGATCGATGGGCTGAGCGTTGAGAGCTTGGACCGGTGGTAAAGTCTGAGTATTTGGTTCGGCGGTAATGGCCTGATTAACGGCATCCCGGGCTTCTTCTAGATTATCTTCGGCAATAGCTGCTGGTGCCTCATTGGTAACCGGCGGAACTACCTCGGGCGCTACTGCTGTAGGCGCTGGGGCTGGGGCTGGAGCAGGCGCAGCAGGTTCTGCGGCCAGATCCTGTTCGAGGTTAGCTAGTGTGGTTGTGGCTGTGATGGGCGGCTTAGCAGGGGCTGGATGACGTAAGATGGGCTGAAAAGCTGGACCAATGTTGCTGTTAGCCGCTAACGGATCAATCGAAGGTTCCAGACCTTCGGGATGACTATTAGCAGTTAGGTCTCCACCGATGGACGGTGGCTGCAGTATCATGGGCTGGCGATTAGGTACTTCCCGCGGGCTATCTTGGACCACTAGGGGCGGCTTCGCAGGCTCGACTACCGGTGGCAAGTCGGCTGGGGGCGTAGCATCTTCTGGTGCGGCTTCTTCGTGTTTAATATGCAGCGAGCCATCGGCGTCACTGGTGTCGGGCTGGGGGCTGGCTGCTTTGGCAGGGCTGGTGGGGGCCACTTTTGGAGCCACTTTCCCCTCTTCTAGCTTGGCGGCAATCAGCTGCTGGTTGGCGCCAGCAGTCATCAGATCCGAAGCTAGGGTCATGGTGCGAGGCTTGGTCTTAGTGTTACTAAATCGCTCGGTTTCGGCCACAATTCCAGTCATAAAAGCGGTGGCCATCTGGGGATCTAGGGCCTCGGGGCTCAGAGCGCGGCTCAATTCAACCAACATTTCGGACAAGCTACTGGACGAGGTGTTGACCCAATTGATGGTGCCCAAATTGCCCTGTTCTTTGTTATTAACGGAGATAATTGTAGCGTCATGCAAGATTCGGCCGTGCGACACAATGGCTTGATCTAAATCGGTTCGCTCCTGGACACCCAAGGCTACAACGGCATCAACATTAAAGTCGCCCTGACTAAACTCCAGGTCTTTTTCGGTAATGCTGGTTTTATAAGGGGTGATGAAGATTCTGACAACTTTATCCTCGACTTTATAGCGCAGCTTGTCGGCTTTTGATTTGTCGAGAGCAATAATGAAATCGCGCAGCGAATCGGTGTTGGTCTCGATGGTTTCTTCGGGCTTAAGAAACTCAATGGTCGAAGGCACTTTGCCGCTAAAGACGGCTGTGCCGTGCTTACCCATTTTGTTGAGCAGCAACGTAAAGCCAATTAGGGCTGCCAATTGGTCGACTGACGGATTAGCACTAACCGTTACTAAAACGTTATTAGCTTGTTGTAAGCGCTCAATAACCTGCTGCTGGGCATCTTGATTCATGTTTTTTTGATCCTATTGATCGGTTTTTGTTTTAGAGAACCTCTGGTAAAAATCATATCATCAAGCTAATGGCTTGTCTAGGGGTTTTCTTTACAAACCCCACTACTGTCAGGTATAGTGGTCAGCGACATTAGAAACTAATTATGATTACAAAGGATAACGATGCCCATCATTAAATCAGCCAAAAAACGGACTCGTACCGCCGCTAAAGCCGCCGCTCGCAACAGCAAAACCAAGCGCAATTTGCGCTCAGCCGTTAAGGCTTTTGGTACCGCTCTAACCAGTGGTAAGGATAGCAAAAAAGCTCAATCCAAGGCTCAAAGCACCATCGATAAGGCTGCTAAAAAAGGTGTTATCCACAAGAACAAAGCGGCTCGCAAAAAGAGTCAGCTGGCCCGCGCCGCTAAAGCCGCCGCTGGCACTAAGAAGCCTGTTGCCAAGAAAACTGTTGCAAAAAAGCCAGCCGCCAAGAAAACTGTCGCCAAGAAAACAACCAAAAAGTAACTAGTTTAGCGACAGTAAATACTGTTGCAAGGCTTCGTCGGCGTCAATTGTTTGGCGCTTGAGTTTGATATCTAGCTTTGCGGCCTGCTCGACCCAGCTCTTTAGGGTTGCAAGCGATATTTGCCTAGCAACCGATTGGCTCTTACTAACAACGTAAGGGTTGAGCTTGGCTTGGCTAGCAATTTGGGCTGCGCTGCGGTCGCCGGCCGTTTTTATGATAGCCAAGATATGGAGCTGCCAGCCTAACAAGGCCAAAATGGCCAGAGGCTCGACTTTTTGTTGGCGCTGCTGGCTATAAAGTTGCAGGGTCTTTGTAGCGTCACCGGCCAAAGCGGCTGCTAACAAATCGAAGGTGCTGCTTTGAGGGGTTGGATCGGTCATCAAATCGATAGTTTGACGACTTATTTTGGGCAGATAATCGATTAGCTTACGGAGCTCACTAGATAGGCGCATCTGGTCGTTACCGATCCGTTCCACCAGATACCGAGCGTCAGAGCTACCAAGGCTAGCCTGTTGCAGTTTGGCTTGCTCAACCAACCAACTGGCCAATTGATTTGGTGCCAGCTGATCGAGTAGCCTGAAATCGGTTAACTTTTGTAGCTGTTTATAATAACTGGTTCGTTTATCAAGACTGGGCTCAACAATAATTAAATCGGTGCTGCCCG
>JBDTKG010000035.1:0-6229 GCA_039935435.1 Saccharimonadales bacterium (SeqCode)
AATGTTGTCGCGGGCGGCACGGGCCGCTTTGCGGGCGCGGGCGGCTAGCAACGCTTTGCCGACAATCTTACGGGCCACGGCCGGATGTTCGTCTAGATAATAATTAAGGTGTTCGGCCAAAACTTGCTCGACGTAACTACGAACCTCTGGGTTACCCAGCTTGTTCTTGGTCTGGCCTTCGAACTGTGGATCGGGTAATTTAACCAAAACGATAGCCGTTAGCCCCTCGCGGGTGTCCTCGCCAGTTAGATTTTCTTCTTTTTCTTTGAGAAGTCCGTTTTTGCGCGAATAATCGTTAATAACGCGGGTCAGAGCCGCTCGGAAGCCAGTTAAGTGCGTACCGCCATCGGGGTTGTAGACGTTGTTAGCAAAGGCCTTGATGGTTTCGGTGTAAGCGTCGGCATACTGCATGGCAATTTCGACTTCGGAGTCTTCGACATGCTTTTCGACGTAAAAAACTTCCTCATCAACGACGTCTTTGCCGAGGTTAAGATGTTTAACGTAAGATTGAATACCGCCTTCGAAGTAAAAGCTACAACGTTCGCCAGTTCGTTCGTCGTCCACAAAAGTACGAATCCCTTTGGTTAGATAAGCTTGGTGGCGCAAATAGTCGACCACCCACTCGTAATCGATGCTGGTTGTCTCCTTAAAGATAGTGTCGTCTGGATAAAAAGTAATAATAGTACCGCTATCTTTGCAGGTAGCGCCTTTTTTGATGGGAGCCAGCGGTGCGCCGCGTTCGTACTCTTGAGTATAAATATTGCCATCTTTGTGGATCTCGGCCACTAGCTTGGTAGATAGAGCGTTTACGACACTAACACCAACACCGTGCAAACCACTAGAAACTTTATAACCACCACCGCCAAACTTACCACCAGCGTGCAAGACGGTCAGAACCGTTTCGAGGGCGCTCTTGCCAGTTTTCTTCATGGTATCAACAGGGATACCACGGCCATTATCGGTTACCTTGACGCCACCGTCGGCCTGCAGAACAACTCGTAGCTCAGTCGCAAAACCAGCGATGGCCTCATCGACACCGTTGTCGGCGATTTCTTTAACTAGATGGTGCAGGCCATCAACGCCGGTGCCACCGATGTACATACCAGGCCGTTTACGAACTGGTTCCAAACCCTCCAACACTTGAATTTGCTGGGAATCATACGCTTTTTCTTTAGGATTGGTTTGTTTAGCCACGAGCTCACTACCCTCTCTCAACAGTTTTTACAAAATCTTTTTGAAGTCTACCTCAATTACCTAATATTATAGCTTAATTGTCGGTTCGGCTCAAGCGCATATAAAGTACTATAAAGTGCTTGTATACATATATACTATGTGGTTATATATAAGCAACCGTAAGCGTAACTTAAATATAGAAACAAAAAAACTATGTTCAACAAATTACTCAAAAACCTTCCCTTCAACCCTAGTCTTATCAACCAAGTCGCCTTTTATGCCAAACGGCTGCGCCAAGAATCATCGGTGCGACGCATGGGCTTCTTATTCATTGCCCTGACTTTTGCGGTTCAGATGTTCGCCGTTTTAGCACCACCGCAGCCCAGTGTCCAGGCCGACGCCAACGACATCATCAGTGGCGGCGTGACATCCAAAGATCAATTAGTCCAAATTTGCCGCAGCGATGCCCAAGTTCGAGCTATTTATAACTCTTTCCAGATAACCTGCGACAACATTGCCTCGCCCGACACGACTGGCGGTCAAATGCTGTACGACCAAGCTTACTCCGGTAATCTGTACTCAGCCGGCCGCGATCCATCTACCTGGCTGGCTGGCAACTATCCAGTGTCAGTGGACGGCGTCGGAACCATCTACACCCACTACTTGTGGTCTTGGGACAGAGCAGGCACTACTTCAACCTACCCAGTTTTTGGTGGACACCGTAATGACGGTACTTCCTTCTGGATTATCACCTACTGTGGCAACCCGGTAATTGTTGGTCGACCATCAATCCCCGTTTACACACCACCGCCACCACCACCGACTCCCGCTAAGGCCATGTTCTGCTCGGCCTTAGATATGAGTGTCGCCGATGGCTCACACGTCCAGCTACGATCGACCATCGATCTGCGAGGAATTGCCAGTGGTAACCATTTGCCCGACAACCAGACCGTCGATATGCACTACTTCTACTCCACAACAGCCGCCGGCGTAACGCCGACTAGGCAACATAGCTCCAATGTAACCTTCGGGGCGCACGGCTCGGCCACAGACAAGACAGCTCACAGCTATCTGCTCACCAAACCAGGTCGCTACACATTTACAATGGGAGTAACCTACGACGGCAACAAAGTTGCTACCGGCAACGACACCGGCAAATGTGCCAAAACGGTTTATGTCGACAACGAAACCTGCAAGAACCCCAACGACCACAATTCATGCATTACCCAGAATAAACGGGCGGCTAACATTACCGAGAATATTAACGATGCCAATAACACCACGGCTCAGGCTGGTGACACCATCGAGTACACCCTGTCGGCCACCAACACCGAGAAGTACACCACCGACAGCAAGTACGTCATTAAAGACTACATCGGCGACATTCTGTACTACGCCGACACCGTAAACCTTAATGGCGGCACCGTTAATTCGCAAAAGATAGTTTCCTGGCCCGCCCAAGACATCAAGCCTGGCCAAACCGTCAGCCGCAAGTTCACAGTTAAAGTTAAGAACCCCATCCCAGCTACACCGGTTGGCCAATCCAACCCGACTAGCTACGACCTGACCATGACCAACAGCTACGGCGACACCATCATCATTAAGTTGCCACCACCTACCGGCAAGATAATTGAGTCAACTGCCTCATCACTGCCTAACACCGGCCCGGGCACCAACGTCATGATTGCTGTCGGCTTAACCATGGTCATCGGCTACTTCTTCGCCCGCAGTCGCCTATTAGCAAAAGAGATGGACATCGTCCGTGTCGAATATACCTCAGGGTCTTAACAGCAGGAGTCAAACATGAGTGAACATAACCAAGAACAACACAAACCGCACGGTGAAACCGGCGAACAACAGAGCAACGCTGAGAGCAAAGAGCAATCAGCTCGGCTAGAGCGAGAGATCAAAGAGAACGCCGCTGAGGCTCGTGATAATCGGGAGCATGTGCCCCAGTTAGAGCACAAGGCTAAAGAAGAAGCTCTGCCTACCGAGAAAGTCGGCGTCAGTGAGCATGGTCATCAACCTGAGCCCTCAACCCAGTACGTGGGCCGAGAACTCAAGAATATGACCCTGCAACGAACGCTAACGCGCATTCGTCACAAGCTATCTAAGCCCGACAAAACCTTAAGTAAAGTGATTCACCAGCCAGTGGTCGACGCCGTGAGCCGCGTTGGCGAACAAACCGTCGCCCGGCCATCAGGCGTACTAGGCGGCGCTGTATGCGCCTTCTTGGGCAGCTGCCTGTTCCTGTGGGCTTCACGCCACTACGGCTTTCGCTATAACTACTTTTTGTTCTTCCTGTTCTTTGTGGGCGGCTTTGCCATCGGCCTAGTCATCGAATTCATGTTCTATCTAGCCCGCCGCAAACAGATTGTTCACTAGAGATTCCCGCTAAGGATTGGCGCTAGCCCTTTGGGCGCTATTCAGTAAACAAGCTAGCCTACATAGCGGTTAGCTTGTTTTTATTTAGGCTTTGTCGTCGTGACGGATGTGCAAAGTGCCTTCTTGGTCGATACTGATGGTGTCTGTCGGATCGGGCTGATTAGCTTTTGCTTGAAAGCTCATAGCGGGCTTAGGAGGCGCCACTGGCAAAGCAGGTGCCTGACGAACCGGCAACGGCTTGTAAAGCGGCTTAGGGGCCTCTGAGGGCGGCGAGAAAGGAGCTGGAGCGGCGGTGGCTAGTGGTGCTGGAGCCGTTGCTGGAGCCGCCTGGGTAGGCAACGGTTGTGGTGTTGGCAATGGTTGTGTAGGCGCCCCGGCGGTTGGACCCGACATTGGGGTCGGTGCTACTACTGGCGCTGACATTGATACTGGGGCTGCTACTGGTGCTGGCGCGGGTTGTCCGCGCTTGGATAGCCATTCATCAAGAAATGAAGCCGGGGCGGCTGGAGCCGGGTTAGGTCCGGCGACTGGAGCGCCGTAAGCTGGCTGTTGGGCACCGGCTGGCGGATAGGCCGGGCGTTGAGCGGCCGGGTTAGCAGCATAGCTTGGAGCTGGAGCGCCGGCTGGCTGGGCGGTAGCCTGGCCAGGGGCGCCGAAGGCGGCCGGGCGGCCGAAGGCCGGACGCGGTGGCTCCTGGGTTTTCATTCTCTCAAAAATCTCGGCCTCCACTTTGGCAGCCGGCCGACCATACTTGGCGGACGAAAGCTGCTTGAGGGCTTCCATTAGCTTCTCGTTGGGCTTGCCCATCCGAGGCACGGTGGCCATGCTAAAAGGCTGAGCCGGAATACCGCCGATCATCATCCTAACGACGGCATTAAAGTTTGGTATCCGTTGCAGGTCGTCGGTATCGAAGATGGGCGTAAACTGCTTGCCCAAAAACTCGGAGTCGTTAGTTCCCACCCTAAACGAGATAACGGTACCGATGTTACCAAACACTGCGTCGCGAATCTCTTCGGTCAACTGGGTGGTAAACTGGTTGGCTACAATCAAGTTTAAGTGATACTTACGAGCTTCGCTTAGGATGGTCGCAAAAGAGTCGGTCGAAAAGTTCTGGAACTCATCGACGTACAGCGAGAAGTCGCGGCGCTCGTTCTCTGGTATCGATGCCCGGCTCATAGCCGCCGCCTGGAACTTCATCACAAAAATCATACCAAGCAGCTTAGAGTTGAGCTCACCGGTACGACCCTTACTAAGGTTAACCAGCAGAATCTTGCCCTCATCCATGACCTCACGGATGTTAAAGGAACTCTTGCTCTGGCCGATGATATCGCGCATCATCTTGTTGCTCAGGAAGGCACCGAACTTACTAACGAACCAACCCAGCACCTCACTCTTGTGGTAATCGCTGGTCGAGGCCATCTCTTTGTCCCAAAAATCGAGCACCGTCTGATCGGTGACATACTTTTTGAGCTGACGCTCGTAGTTCTTATCGGTAAAGACCTTAGGGATATCGATGAATGTGCCGCCTTGGGGGTTAGACATAATGGTCAGAGCGGCGTTCCGGAACCAGTGCTCGTAACGAGGGCCAATGATACCGGTGTGCCCCGGGTCGTACAGCTTGTAGAGCATGTTGATGGCTTCCTGGATTAAAAAGTCCTTTTGCTGGGGCGAGTCGAACTCAAACAAGTTAAGCCCCAGCGGATAGTCCATATCGGCCGGACAGAAGTAAATAACGTCCTCTGTGCGTTCCTTGGGCACCATCGACAGCAGCGCCTCGGCAGTGTCACCGTGCGGGTCGATAAAGGCAAATCCCTTGCCATTTAACATATCCTGCAGAGCTAAGTTCTCCAACAAATTAGACTTACCTACACCGGTTTGACCAACTAAGTAAACGTGGCGACGGCGATCGTCTTCGGCCAGCCTGATGGCCTTTTTAGTGCCACGGAAGACGTTATAACCCAAAAACAGCCCCTCGTCGGCGATGTTACGAGGTCCATCCACCTGCTTGGAACCCTGTCGCTCCAGTTGCGAGGTCGGAATGTTGCGCTGATCAGGAAAATGAAAAATAGTCGCCAGCTCAACGGTGTTAAGAATACTCTGGTTATTCTCGGGTGGGAAAAAACGCATGATGTAGGCCGTTACAAAGCTCTCGATATCTTTGGACGGTGTGTATTTAAAACCATTGCGGCCCGGCGCATCAAACAGGGCAAAACTGGCCACAATGTTGCCCAAAATAGACTGAGCCCGCTGGGCTATATTAGATGACACAATGACCCGAATCGACACCTCATAACCAGGGAAAGATGTTTTCTGGTCGATAGCGTCCAAGGTAGTTTGCTGATGATTAGATAGCTTGGGGCTGTCATCACCACCTTCCGACTTCTTGCTTTCGGGAGGCTTAACCAGCGCTGTGCCCAGCTGTTTACTCCATTCACCGAGCAGTGCTTTGCCCTGTTTGGACTCCTTGCCCTTGCGCTTGTGTCCAGCAATATCCTGAGCATGCTTGACCCAGCCGGGGTTGGCTGGTCGAAACAAAATCTGAATACCGGCGCCATCTTCTTTATCGAGGGTCGATAGAGCATTTAGCAGCGACTGCATGGCGTCGCGCTTGAGGTCCTGATAAGTGGCAATTGGATAGGCGTAGGGCTCTTTTAAGGTCAGTTCCCCACCA
>JBDTKG010000036.1:0-3788 GCA_039935435.1 Saccharimonadales bacterium (SeqCode)
GACGCCCTGCCCAGTTTTAGCAGAAATATGTAAGATATCTTCGGGGCGGCAATCTAGCAAAGAGATTACCTCGGCGCTGACTCGGGCCACATCGGCAGCTGGTAAATCGATCTTATTTAAAACTGGAATGATGGTTAGGTCGGCAGCCATTGCCAGGTAAACATTGGCTAAGGTTTGAGCTTGGACACCCTGGCTGGCATCGACCACTAAGATGGCCCCTTCGCAGGCTTCTAGGCTGCGCGACACTTCGTAGCTAAAATCGACGTGTCCCGGCGTATCGATAAGATTGAGCTGGTAACCTTTGTAGTCCATGCGAACCGGAGCTAACTTAATCGTAATACCTTTTTCACGCTCCAAGTCCATACGGTCCAAAAGTTGGGCCTTCATATTGCGCTTCTCAACTGTTCCAGTCAGCTCTAGCAATCGGTCGGCCAAAGTCGATTTGCCATGATCGATGTGAGCAATAATACAAAAGTTGCGAATCTGATCTTGGGTCATTGGATCCGGACCGTGGCCTGCACCAGCTGACGCATTTTTTGTAGCACCGGCTTAACTTCTTCTAGGCCAAACAGCCAAGAAACCCAAAAATGGACCAAAAATGTGACGCCGACAATGCTTCCCACTTTGACACCCAAAGTTACAAAACCACGGTCAGCTAAATCCAGAGGCAGTAGCGAGATCATCACAAACGAAGCCAACACACTAAAGCCCGTTACCGACACAATCTTAAAGATTCCGCCCCAGAATTTGCGGTTAAACAACTTGGGGTCACGGACCAACATAACAGTCCACAAGATGATGACTTCGACAGCAGCCACAATTGATTGAGCCATGGCTAAGCCCGCGATGCCGTAGGCATTTGGCCGCGACAAATGAACCGATAAGTAGATGTTAAGGGCAATGGCCAGTATCGACACCAACAGTGGTGTAATAGTGTCCTTTTGGGCATAAAACCAACGAGATACGATGGCGTAAATAATACCAAAAAAGATAGCTCCACTTAGGAAGCCAAAGACTAGGGCAATCTGGGGAGCGCTAACCGCAAAAATCAAACGGGCAAAATAGCCTCGGGCAAAATAGCAAACCACGGCCGTCGGCATGGCAATCCAAATCATAGCCCGCAAAATCTCCAAAAACTCTTTACGGAACAAGTCCGGTCGATGTTGCGCCAACCTCTGGTTAAGGCGCGGAAAGGCAGCTGTAGCAATGGTGGTGCCAATCAGCAAAATGGGCGTAGTACTCATAATGTAGGCGTTCTCGTAATAACTAATGTTACCGAGACCGATGTGAGCCGCTAAGTTGGTCTCGACGATACTGTTGATAGAGTCAATTCCCTGGTCAATCGAGCGGGGCGGCAACTGTCTCATGACTAACCGGAAATCGGCGTTACGCCACATAATTTTGGGAGTCCACTTGTAGTGCGTGGCGTGCATTCCAAACATCACAATAAACAACTGCAGCACGGCACCAATGGCCGCCCCCAGCCCCAGGCCAACCAAGCCAACGTTATTACGAAAGACGTAGATACTGATAATAATAGCCAGGTTATAACCGAGAGGCGCCACAGCATAAAAGAAGAACCGCCCATAGGTTTGCTGAACGCTGGTCAGTACACCGGAGATAGCGAACAGCAAAGGGTTAAAAGCAATTAAGCGCATGATGATTACAGCGTTACGCAGCTGCTCGGGCGGCAAACCGGGCGCTACCACGTGATGCAAAATTGGTTTGGCAAATAGCAATATGACTACACCGACAACCGCCATAGTAATGAACATCAGGTTTAGCAAGCTGGTCGATAGGTCCCACAGGCCTTTATTGTCGCGGCCTTCGAGGCGTTCGGCTAAAATTGGCATCAAGGCAACGCCCAGTGCTCCAGCGGCCAGTGTGAAGAAAAAGAAGTCGGGGATTTTGAAGGCCGCAAAGTATGCATCGGTACTCTGAGGGCCAATCACCGGAAAGTTAGCGTTGATCAATTTATAGCGTAAAAAACCCAGGATTTGGCCGATCATCGACACTACAATTAGCAGGGCGGCGGCATTACCTAGACTGGCGCGGGCATTGGCGCGTTTTAATAATCGGTTCATTGTCCCCTATTATAGGTGTAAACAGGCTGTTTTGGAACTACAGATTTCAGTAAAGAGCAGCTTCTTTAGGCAGAGTTGTGCCTTTGAGGATAGTTAAGACTTCCTCGGCTTCGACCGTCTCTTTTTCGAGTAACGATTCTTTGAGCTCTTCTAGCTTGGCTTTGTTGGCTTTAATAACACTGCGAGCTCGGCGAGCGGCTTCGGTAATTAGGTTCTCCACTTCGTCATCGATAATCTTGGCAGTGTCTTCTGAGTATTCGCGTTCGTGCATTAGCTTATCCATCATAATGCCTTCGTCGACGTGGAAAACTTGGTCGCGCAGTTTTTTGCCCATTCCCTGGTTGATTACCATGTCGCGGGCCAGTTCGGCCGCCTTCTGCAAATCGCTACCAGCACCTGTGGTAACCCGTTCGGGTCCATAAACTACTTCTTCGGCGACTCGTCCACCTAGCATGCGCGCCAAGACGTCTTTATACTCGATGATGCTGTGGTAGCTGCGATCCTCGGGAGGAATAAACCAAGTGACGCCACCGGTGCCGCCGCGGGGAATAATAGTTACCTTGTGCACCATATCGCTGTCGGGCAAAACGTGGCCAACCAAGGCGTGACCAGCTTCGTGGTATGCCGTCAGTTGTTTTTCTTTGTCGCTCATCACCTTGCTCTTGCGCTCCGGGCCAATGGCTACCTTTTCGAAAGCGCTGGTAACATCGGTTTGGCTGATTTCTTTGCGGTTATGACGAGCAGCAACAATGGCAGCTTCGTTAGCAATATTGGCCAGATCGGCACCAGAAGAACCAGCCGACTTGCCAGCCAAGGCCGACAAATCGACATTTTTGGCCAACGGTTTGGTGGCAAAGTGCACTTTTAGAATTGCTTCACGGTCTTTGCGGTCTGGTAAGTCGATGTTAACCCGGCGATCAAAACGGCCTGGTCGCAGCAAGGCTGGGTCCAGCACATCGGCTCGGTTGGTGGCTGCCAGCACAATCACGTTTTGACCTTGTTCAAAGCCGTCCATCTCCACCAAAATCTGGTTGAGAGTTTGCTCGCGCTCGTCGTGGCCACCGCCCATGCCACTACCACGGCGGCGTCCAACAGCGTCAATCTCGTCTACAAAGATGATGCAAGGTGAGTTCTTTTTAGCTTTAGCAAATAAATCACGCACACGGCTAGCACCGACGCCCACAAACATTTCTACAAATTCCGAACCAGAGATACTAAAGAACGGTACATTAGCTTCGCCGGCTACGGCCCGGGCTAACATAGTTTTACCAGTTCCTGGCGGGCCAACTAACAGAACGCCCTTAGGAATACGAGCCCCTAAGTTAGCAAACTTTTTGGGGAACTTGAGGAACTCCACAATTTCTTCCAGATCCTGCTTGGCCTCATCGCTACCGGCCACATTCTTAAATACTACTTTATCTTTTTCGTTGCCATACAAACGAGCTTTGCTCTTACCAAAGCTCATGGCCTGGTTGCCCTGGCCCTGAGCGCTGCGCAACATAAAGAACAACACGGCACTAATAATAATCACTGGCACGATGCCGCTGGCCAGCGAAATCCACAGGCTGTTACTGTCGGAAGCGGGCTGCGGGTTAACACTTAAGCCATTGATGTTCTTTTTAAGTCCTTGGTCGTAAATACTAACATTGGACTCTTTGTAAGCTCTTTCGGTAGGCTTGCTATCACCATTTTTGGTAATGTTTA
>JBDTKG010000037.1:0-8412 GCA_039935435.1 Saccharimonadales bacterium (SeqCode)
GTTTAGGACCGTTCAGCCGGAATCTCCGTAACTCGCTACGCTCAAACATACTTGATTCGCATCCTGGCCGGCCCCACCAGCCATCGGTCGGCCAAAGACACACACGTAGCACTGCACTATTGACATACACAGACAACAATGTTATACTAATCATCTTGTTAAGGCAGGTTAGGATATTGCTAGAATGACAATTGATGCTCAGAGACACGAAGAACTAGAACTTGCTGCTCTAGATATTGGTTATGGCTGCGATATCATTGCTATGAAGGGCTTTGAAGTGCCTGAGTTCGTCTCAGGTTCCTGCCGAGGTGCATTGGGTATAGAACAATCTGCAGATGTCAATGATCTTTCTGTTCAGAAGCTAGAAGAGCTAGACATGCTTATGAAGGGCGTCCGCGGCATTGTGTGTCTCCGCCGCCAAGAAAGTCGCGCTTTTGTAGCCCGTGCGTTATTAGTTGCCGATCAGATCAACAAGGCTGGTAACCGTGGCAATACTGGCTAAAATCGTTATACTTGTAGGTAGATATGAGTAAACAAGTAATTTTGACTGGTATAAGGGCCAATAACGACCTGCATATAGGCAACTATTTTGGCGCCTTGATGCCGATTGTTGATATGGCCAAGAAGCATGCTGGCCAATACCAGATTAACTTGTTTATGCCAGACCTTCATAGCTTTACTACCCCAATTGACCATAACCTCTTGCAGGCACAGATTAGGCAGGCTCTTAGGTTGTTTGTGGCTGCCGGTATGCCGCTGGAGCATCCAGACGTCAACATATACCGCCAAAGTTATGTCCCGGCTCATAGCGAGCTCACCGTCATTCTTAACTGCTTTACCGGTGTCGGCGAGATGGAACGAATGACGCAGTACAAAGATAAAGCTGCCAAAATGGGCAACGACCGCGTTTCTGTTGGTCTTTTTGATTACCCAGTCCTAATGGCTGCCGATGTGCTGCTTTACGGTGGCAATTATGTACCGGTTGGCGATGATCAATCCCAACATTTAGAAATTATTCGCGACTTAGCACAGCGTATGAACGCCAAGTTCCAACAAGACCTATTCGTGGTGCCTCACGAAGTCAAGAAGCAGCATCAGTTTTTTGGCAAAGATCAGGGGCTGCGCATCAAAGATTTGGTTGATCCTAGTAAAAAAATGAGTAAATCAGACGACACCGGTAAAGGCATTATTTTCCTAAACGATTCACCGAATGAGGCTACCAAGAAAATCATGTCAGCTACGACCGACAGCGTAAGTTCTGTAAACTTCGACCCTCAAAAGCAACCCGGTATTAGCAACTTGCTACAGATACTGGCATTGGCAAGCGGTAAGCCGTTGGACGAAATTATCAACAAGTACAGCGGACAAACTAATTATGGAGATCTTAAGGCGGACCTGGCAGGGGCAATTGCGGCCTTTTTGACTGAGTTCCAGACTAAGCTGGCAGCCGTCAATCAGGCTGCTTTAGATCACAAGTTGGTAGAGTCAGAGGCAGCTATGAATAAGTCTGCCAATAAAACATTGCTCAGAGTCCAAAAAGCCGTCGGTTTGCGAGTTTAGCGTGCAGTGGAAGGTAAGTCCTGATAACGCCAAGCAGCGCCTGGATGTTTTTGTATTTAATAATCAGCAGCTCCTGAGCCGTAGCCAGATTACTAAAATCATTGAGGCCAATAAAGTGCTGGTCAATGGCGAAATGCAAAAGCCGAGCTACAAAGTTGCGGCCGGCGATAAAGTGACATCCGAGGGCGACCTGAATACCAAGCCAACGATTCCAAAAATCGAACTGCCGGTCATTTATCAGGATGATAATTGCCTGGTCATTAATAAACCGGCCGGCGTACTGAGCCATAGCAAAGGGGCTTTTAATGCCGAGGCGACCGTAGCTAGCTTTATTGCCCAATATATAACGGGTATGAGCGGAGATAGGGCTGGAATTGTCCATCGTCTAGACCGAGATACTTCGGGCGTTATGATCGCTGCTAAAACGCCAGAAGCACTTAGTCTGCTACAGAAGCAGTTCAGCCAACGAAAGGTTAAAAAAGTCTACTACGCTGTTATTGCCGGCCGCTTGAACCCAACCGAAGCCATCATCGACATGCCGCTGCTGCGCAACGATCGTAAGCCCAAGACTTTTAAGGTTTCACCGACTGGTAAGCCGGCCATTACTGGTTATCACGAGGTTAGCTATAACGGACAATACAGTTTGCTACGCCTAGAGCCGCAAACTGGCCGCACACATCAGCTGCGCGTTCATCTTAAACACGTGGGGCATGCTATTGTTGGCGATCGCTTTTATGGCGGCCAGCCAGCCGACCGATTATATCTGCACGCCGCTAGCCTAGAAATTACTATCCCCGGTGGGATTCGTAAGGTTTTCGAGGTTCCATTGCCCGACAAATTCGAGACAATTCTTAAAGGATGAGCGACCTAAGATTGCCGCAATTGCTGCTAAGCCCCCGCAGCAAAACTGACGTAGAAGCCTTTTTATCAATGCCTAGCCACGCCCTACTGCTGTTAGGCCCAAGTGGCAGCGGCAAGAAAACTTTAGCACTGGCCATGCTGAGTCAGCTGCTGGACGAACCTGCCCACAAGGTTATCCAAAGCCCTAATGTCCTAAAAATCGATTGCGAAGGCAGCAAGGCCCAATCTATCGGTATAGATCAAATCCGCCAAGCACAGGCTTTTGTTCGGCTAAAATCAACTGGCCATCAATTATTAAATCGAGCAATTCTGTTACTAGATGCTCATTTGTTAACAATTGAGGCACAAAATGCCTTTTTAAAGTTACTCGAGGAGCCGCCAGTCGACACTGTCATTGTCCTAACGGCCTCTAGCCGCCAAAAATTGTTACCAACCATCTTATCTCGTACGTCAGCAATCCAACTAACAGCGCCGCCCGAGGCGACTAGCAAGGCCTTTTTTACGGCTCTGGGCCATGATCCAGCCCTCGTAAACAGCGTTTTTCACATGAGCCGCGGTTTGCCGGGCTTGATGGCTCAGCTGTTGGGCGACCAGCAGGATAACTATGTGTTGGCGTACATTGCTCAAGCCAAGCAGCTGTTGCAGCTAACAACGTTTGATCGGCTAGTTATGGTTGATGAGCTGATCAAGAAAAAGTCAGACTTGGACAGTTTTTTATGGGCTCTGCAAACTATCAGTCAGGCTGGGCTCAGCCAGGCACTGGATAAGAACGACCAAAAAGCTGCTGCCCACTGGCACAAGGTTTTAGCCCAGACTAGCCAGGCGCAGGCTGATCTGCCGTCTCATCCGCAGTCCAAGCTACTGCTGACCAACCTGTGCCTACATCTGTAGGCTGACCGTTGTGGTATAATTGCTAGCAATGTACGGAATCATTCTCCTAATCATTTTAGCATTCTTGGTTTTCCGCAATACCCAATTGCGCGAACAGGAATTGTCGCCAGTACCACGTAAGATTTCCGACAAATTAGGTAAACTTTGGGATATTGCCCACCAAGGCATGCGCGAAAATCGTTTTCTGAGAGCCGAGAAGGCACTGTTAACGATACTCAAGATCGATCAGAAGAACGCCGCCGCCTACAACCGCCTAGGCATTCTATACGCCAAGCAAAAGGAATATAAAGACGCCATTGACTGCTTTGAGATTGCCTCCAGTATCGAAGCAACGGCTTCCAGCTTACATAACCTGGGCTTAATCTATTACGAAACCGAAAATTACCAAAAAGCTGCCGTCGCTTTTGAGCAGGCAATTAAGCTAGAGACCGGCTTTGCAGCTCGCCACATTGCTTACGCCAAAGTCCTAGAGAAGTTGGGCAGCGTTAAATTAATGTTTGAGGAACTCGACAAAGCCGTAGAACTGGAGCCTAACCGCGAAACCCTAACTCTGCTTAAACGTGCCTACCAAAATAATGGTCGCCAACCAGAGGCCGACGTGATCGACAGTCAATTAGAGAAACTAGTTGTCCCCAGCGGCCGCCCCAAGCGAGTTTTGCGCCCTCGCAAAGTTGTTATTTAGCCTGCCAGGTTGTCAGATTACCCCTGTTCTGCTACAATTTTTGAAGTGCGCCGCCTTAGCTCAGCTGGTTAGAGCATCAGTTTTGTAAACTGAGGGTCGTCGGTTCGAATCCGACAGGCGGCTCCACAGGAAATTGGCTAACATGCGAGATTAGCCAATTTCTACGTGAGGGTAGTTCAGAGAGGTGATACAATAGTTGGGTCGCAGCTCCGGCTGCGCCCATCCGTGCAGGGTTAGTGAAGCGGTCAAACACGGCAGACTGTAAATCTGCTGGCTTATGCCTTCGTAGGTTCGAATCCTACACCCTGCACCAATTAAAATGTCGGATATTGTCCGGCTTTTTAATTGGCATAGAATAGACGAGAACCGTCCGGCGTCGACAATGAATAGTCCGAAGTATTGTCCAATACGCCCAAATGTAGTATAATATGGTAATGAATTCACCAGAGCAGAATAAAGAAACTATAACTAGTCTCGTTACTAAAAGAGCTGGTGATGTAGCTTGTGGGCTGGGCTTTTTGGCTGCGGCTGGTGTAGGGATTGCTGCTTTTGAAACAGGCGATCTGGTCGGTCTTGTTGTGGCTATGGTCGGCTCAGCATACGCAGCACGTGAATTTCACGAAGCAGGTGTAACTAGTGCTGACATCCAACAGCTCAGAGACGGTTCGTAATCAAACTGGTTGCTGCCTAAGTTTGGCGAAATCCTTTCAACTCCATTATAGTGTTGATTAGGAAGCGCCTTAATACTATGGATATGCTACAACCCTTAGAACAGTTTCAGTCACGCGAGCAAATGATGCAGCTGATTGCTTGTGACCCTAGAATCGTTAACTATTTGCGCTACTCCGTTAGCATGGGGCGATTGGATGAGCGGTACGAAAGAGACACGGCGCTGGCTATTATGGTTGAACATGGAGTCGATTTTGATACTTTTACCGACGCTTGTGCGCTTGCGCTGGCCGCTAACGACGAAGCCGTATTCTCAGGAGAGATTAACTTATTATGAAGATTCTGTTTAGTGCAAAGCTATATCAACTAAAAGACTGGATAATCCTAAGGATACCCAAGGACGCTAGCGACAAATTACCATCGCGTGGCCAAATCATGGCTGCTGGCACAATCAATGGCGTACAATTTCGCTCGCCTCTGGAACCTGACGGCCAATGGGGCCATTGGTTCGCTGTTGAAAAGGCTTTGCTCGATAAAGCCGGCGCTAAAGTAGGCGATACCGTCAAAGTGGAGCTTAGCGCCATTAAAGACTGGGACGAACCAGAAGTGCCGGCAGACCTTCTGAAAGCCCTTAAGGCAAATAAAAAAGCTAAGGCACTTTGGGATAATGTTACACCGCTATCGCACTGGGAGTGGATTCGGCAGATACGTGGCACTAATAGCGTTCAAACCAGGCAACGTCGGATTGAAGTGGCCTGCTCAAAGCTGGCAGCCGGCAAGCGCCGCCCTTGTTGCTGGAACCGCAACGCCTGCAGCCAGCCATCAATCTCTAAAAACGGTGTTTTACTAGGCCCGTAGACTATGTATTTGACATAAGCGGCACAAAGCGCTTATTATTCCAGTTAGAAGTGCGTTGTGAGGCCAACAAACAAAAGAGGGGAAACAAATATGGCAGTTGCAGAGACCGTTCTGATCGATGAGGTTACGATGACAACCCCTACTCAGGAGGCTCGATTCCGGGTTTACCCCGAGGGGCCTCGTCAAGACCCGGTAGCAGCAGTAAATGATTTCTTGGCCGAAAGGCCAGACGGCGGCAGAAGTAGTCATGCAACGCGTGCTGAATTACACGACTTAACTAAGCCAGTTGCTACCGAATTAGGCACGATATTAATGAAACAGCTTTTTTTAGACTGCCATGGACCGGGCGTCGAACTGCACGCCTTAACTACCCTGTCGGCAATATCAGATTAGATCTAAAGCTTAGTTAGGCTCGAAATTTGTAGTTACATCTGTTAAAATTGGCTAGATTGCTAGTGTAATTAGCTATGTTGCGCCGTTGTAGCTCAGTGGTAGAGCACCTCCATGGTAAGGAGGGGGTCTCGGGTTCAAATCCCGACAACGGCTCCAGGCTTGCAAAGCTTGATTGTATCTGTTAAACTGAATCGAATTATGGCAAAAAAAGGCGACAAACGAAAGATTGTAGGATTGGTCTGCGAAGAGACCGGGCTACGGCATTATTACACCGCTAAAAACACTATGAACACGCCCGACAAGCTACGTCTGCGTAAGTATAATCCTTTTCTACGCCGTCACACCTGGTACGTCGAGACCAAAAAGAATCTTGGCCGCAACGAAGTTAAACCCAAAAAGTAACTTCTCTCTTAAATAAAGCGCGTAATCACAAACATAAAGGCCGTGCCAAAAACGGTTAAGGCGATTGTTAGCTTGGAAGAGTTCTCCTCGTGAGCTTGAGGTAGAATGTCGCTGGCACCAATGTACAGCAGAAAACCGGCAAAAAAACCGAGGTAAAGCACCAGATTGGCCTCGGACACCGTAAAGAATAAGGTGGCGAGGACTCCCAATACGGGAGCGACGGCGTCTAGCATCAAGAACATAAAGGACTTGCGACTGGTATTTTTATGATTTAGCATCAGGCTAACCGTGTTAAGTCCGTCAGCAAAATCATGGCCAATAACGGCAATGGCCACTGCTACGCCGACGGTTGGGTTAACCTGAAAGCCCAGACCGATGCCAATACCGTCTAAAAAGCTATGACCGCTTAAGGCAAGAGCCGAAGCTACGCCCACGTGAGGATGTTTGTGCTTGCCATACTCAGTTTCGTGGGCATGGTGTATAAGTAAGGTCTTTTCTAATATGTGAAACAGCAAAAAGCCACAAACCAAGGCGATCATAGGCGGGGTTGAGCTAAGATGGTATTGAGAAATGGTACGAAACAGTTCCGGCAGTATGTCGAAGGCTATGACTCCTAGTATGATGCCCGCCGTTAAGCCTAAAATAAAGTGTATATAACGTTTATTTTTAATAGCAGTGATGCCGCCCAACATGGTTGAGCCAAAAGTGGCGAAAGCTAGCAGAATCATTTCCATTGACTAGATTATAACCTACATTTACTTGTGCGCGTGGAATACTTCGTCAATCTTGCGGCGTGCTCGGTGCCAGCACCTGTGCCCGTCCTCGATTGTCGAACCTGTCCTACGGACAATTGGTTCGTTTCCACCGCACTACGTGCTTAAAACAAAAGAGCCACCATTGGTGACTCATTTGTTTTGGCAGGGGCACGTGGAATCGAACCACGATCTAGGGTTTTGGAGACCCTTATACTTACCGTTGTACTATGCCCCTATAGCATAGGTTGTATCTGTCAGGAACTGGGGCATTATAGCAGAATTAAGGCTATTTAGCACTGTTCAAGCTAAGTCAAATCTGTTATAAATGAAGGGTATGAATATTGACTGGAAAGCACTAAATGGCTAAATTGCCCACCATCAAACCGGTGATGATTATGCTGTATGGTATCCCGGGCTCTGGCAAGACTCACTTTGCCGTCGAGTTGGCTCAGACCATGGGCGCCGCTCACGTGCAAGGCGATCGGATTCGTTCTGAGCTTTTTGAGAAGCCAGCCTACGACAAGCAAGAAAACGAAGTTATTACTCGCCTAATGGAGTATATGGCTGAAGAATTCTTAAAATCAGGAGTAAACGTCATTTTTGATATGAATGCCAGTCGCCTGGTTCAGCGTCGGGCGTTACGCGATATTTCAGGCCGCCACAAGGGCCAGACTATGCTAGTTTGGCTCCAGATCGACCCAGAAAGCGCCTTAATGCGCATAAGCAAGCGCGACCGACGTCGTCTGGACGACAAATTTGCTCGTCCTTACACCAAGGCCGAATTCAAACTGGCAATTGGCGACATGCAACCGCCTAAGAACGAAGACTACATCGTAGTTAGCGGGAAGCACCCCTTTAGCATGCAGCGCAACGCTATAGTTAAAAAAATGTACGATTTAGGCTTGATGTCGGCCGACCACGTAGCCGCTAACGTCTCTAAGCCGGGGCTGATCAATTTGGTACCATCGGCCGGCCGAGTCGATATGAACCGCCGCAATGTCACGATTCGCTAACTACTAGCCAAAGGAGGCGCCAGTGTCTGCCAAGAGCTTTGAACTGCCAGGCGTCGGTACTATACATGTTTATAAACGGCGTGGCAGCCGCAATATTCGCTTAAGTGTTAACAGCGATGGCAAAATTCGGGTTACCGTTCCGGCTTGGCTGCCTTACAAAGCTGGACTAAAATTTGCCAGCCAAAAACAAGACTGGTTGAGCCAGCAAAAACCTCAAGGTTTGAAGCCCGGGCAGCGACTAGGTAAGCATCACGTTTTAACATTCGTGAAACAGGCGGGCGGCAGCCTAGACCGCACGCAGCTCAAGCCAACCGAGGCCTTTGTCTAT
>JBDTKG010000038.1:0-10948 GCA_039935435.1 Saccharimonadales bacterium (SeqCode)
AAAGACCTTAATATAGCAGACTACAATCTTATTAATACCTCTCATTTCCTGAGTGATTACAGTGTTAAGCTTCCGTATTGGTCAGAAAACTTGCTGACGGCTGACCGTGCTCCATTTAAAGCTTGGGGCTCACCAAGTGATCCTAAGAAACCATGGGTTCTAAGGTGGTTCCAGGACTATAATGCAACGAAGCATGATCGTAGTAATGCTCTCTCTATTGCTTCTTTCGAAAGTCTAATTGATGCATTCGCCGCGTTGGTGATAGTAATTTCTGCACAATATATGAGTGAAGACTTCTCGCCTGCACCGGGTGCACTACTAATTGACTCTGGGTGGAACGATGGTTACGATGCCGCAATCGGTGACTACTTTAGAATTAGCTACCCTCGCGCTATACCTACCAAAGATCGATATGACTTTGATTGGCAGGCTCTAAGTAATGACCCTGACGCATTTCAAAAATTTGATTACGATAGTATCTAAGCTAGTCTTGGTGCACGTTATTCGACACCATTAAGCGGGTATGCAAACTTAACCTCTTATCAAGGCAGCCCCGTCTTCCCAAAATGCCCATAAGCGCTGGCGGTCTGGTAATTCGGTCGGCGCAAATCAAGCGCCGTGACGATCCCTTTGACGCTCGTAACAATCAGTTCCTCGGCGAACGTTTCGGTCTGCGCCAGAGCTAGATAGTCCAACCGCCCTTGCTAACCTCAAAACCGTACTCTCGACAGATAACCATGTTCATATAAGAGTTTTTCAAGCGATAAGCTCGAATTTCGGCCGGACTGTTACTAAATGGTTGTACTGTTTTTGATTTTCGGTCGAGCGGGTCATTGAAGGTTCCGCTATGCTTGGGGCAAAGCGTAAGGTACTCGTGCTGGTATTGATGAATCTCATGGGCTTTGCCGTCAAGTATGCTGGCGATTATTTTTTCGTAATCAGGTTCTAGTTCGGCTATCACCTGCGCATCCATCTCCCATAAGAATACGTACTTGATGACATACTGCGACCTCTCGACTGTATCGTCATGAATGTAGAAGACAAATAAAACCTTTTTATTCTTTGCGTATAGTGAAGACTCCAGTAATGTGCGTTTATTAACCTCTTTGGTGTAGTTGATTATATTTAGCGACAGAGGCTCTTTGACCGAAAGTTTAGTACGGTCGGCAGAATACTTTAGCGGGCAGGTTTTGATTTCGACACCGAGATGGGCAATGTCAGCTCCAGCAGTACTGTTCTTTTTGATTCCGAAGAAGCCTTCTTCAATTGCGTACCCAACACCAGCCTTTGTGGACACTCTCGTGTCACCATCACTTTGATTAATTTCTTTAACAGCTTGAATCAAAGTCTTGCCCTCGAGCCATTTGGCACGTTTCATGAGCTTATCAATAGTCAGTATCTTTGAGATATCTTTAATAATCATGTTGCGCGTTAATTAAAACTTAATTAACCTGTTGATCTAAGTCAATCGGCATGTTACGATGGTATCACTGTTAAGAGGTAATCACAAAAGAGCATGGCAAAAAAAGACAGCAAATCCGAGATTAGAGTGGTCGAACTATTCGCAGGGGTAGGCGGCTTTCGTATTGGTCTGGACAGGGCCAACTCCACCAAATCTAGGTTTGTTACTGTATGGAACAATCAGTGGGAACCAGGCCGCACCAAACAACATGCATCAGATGTATACGTTAAGAGATTTGGAGTTGAAGGGCATTCTAACGATGACATTGCCAAGGTTTCAACCGGCTCTATTCCCGATCATGACCTTTTGGTCGGTGGCTTTCCCTGCCAGGATTATTCCGTTGCTCGTACCGCAAGTCATGCGGAAGGGCTTAATGGCAAAAAAGGAGTGCTTTGGTGGCAGATTCATCGAATCTTAAGTGAAAAAGGTGCTAAAAAACCAGACTTCCTTATGCTAGAAAACGTTGATCGCCTCCTTAAGTCTCCATCATCGCAGAGAGGACGAGACTTTGCGATTATGTTGTCATCGCTCTCTGACCTTGGCTACATTGTCGAATGGAGAGTTATAAATGCGGCCGACTACGGAATGCCGCAAAGGCGCCGCCGTATATATATCCTTGGCTATAAGAAGGGCACAAAGCCGTATAAAGCTGCAAAAAAAACCGACCCCGTACAATGGCTTAGTGTCGATGGTACTGTGGCAAAAGCCTTTGCTGTTACAAAACCCGAAAAGTTCAGCGAAGTTGATATCGAAGGAGATTTACCTAAGATATCGGAAGATTTTAACAAGAATGGCAAGATGAGCCCTTTCATGACGGCCGGACTGATGATTGATAAGAAGGTCTGGACCTTTAAGGCTGAGCCGATAAAGACAAAAGAGAAAACGTTAGGAGATATTATCATCACAGATGACTCCAAAATTCCTGACAACTTCTTCATTACAAAAGAGAATCTCAAGGCCTGGGATTACCACAAAGGCGCCAAAAAAGAGGAAAGAATAACCAAGGGCGGATTCAAGTATTCTTATTCGGAAGGTGGGATGGTATTTCCAGACCCACTTGATAGACCATCAAGGACTATTGTGACAGGCGAGGGTGGCCCAACTCCTTCACGATTCAAACACGTAATAAAAACTCCATCAGGAAAGTATCGACGATTGGTACCTGTTGAGCTAGAACGTCTCAATATGTTCCCGGATAACCATACTGAAGGTACGACTGACTCCATGCGGGCTTTCTTTATGGGTAATGCACTCGTGATTGGTGTGATTGAGAAGTTGGGAGAGTCTTTACTCAGCGAGCTGCAATAATCCCAACGCCCAAACTACTTTTTATAGGTTCAGCAGGCGCCGGGCGTGCAGCAGGTGCGCCTCTTTAACCAGCCAAGACCAAGAGTATCTAGTAAGTTTGCTATCATATAGGCATGAGTCTGTACTGCGAAGTCAAAATAAGTGCTGAAAACCAGGCGCAGGCCGACGCAATTCTAAATTCACTGCTAGAGAAGAAGCTGGTAACTGGGGGTCAATTCTTGCAGGCTCCGGCCCGGTTTTTGTGGAAAGGTAAGGTCACCGACATGGATTACGTGAACATCTTGACCTACACCAACGACGCGCGCAAGACTGCCGTCATGGTCGACGTACGCAGGACTACTCAAGAAGAAGTGCCAATGATGACCTTCACGGTCCCCGACGACATAAACCAAGAACTGCGCGACTGGATAGATCAGACTCTGGCGTAACCAAAGTTTACTATCATAGGCCTATGAAACTACACAAAATTGCTGGACGTTGCCCCTAAAAACAGAAGTTAAGATTGATTTAATGCCGCTAGCTTACAATCGCGGATATGTGTTATTTTCAATCCAAATACAGGCAATATACCAGCACTTCGCATGCAGCAGTTATGCGCACGGCTCGCCAGCAGCATCACCAGATACAAAAAAGGACTCCACGCCGCCAGCCATACATAAAATCAACATACTTTTCTAAGGACAAAGTTTTTGTCAATCAATACTGGATACATTTGGCACAAAAGCGGCCTGGCGACCAGGTTCGGCGTACTCGTTTGTTCGGCTGCGCAATTGACCTGATACAAAACACTAGATATGTACCCCAGAGCACGATTAGCTCTGCTGGCAGCAAGCTTCTGCTACACCGGTTTTATGGCCAAAAAGCGACCGGATCGCTGTTTTGTGTACAAATTCGGCACAACACTAAAACCGGACGGAAAGACTTTATGTCGGTCTTTCCGGTCACGGCTAAGGACTAAAGACAAAAATAAAGGCCTTCAGCGCTGGGGTAGCCTAGAAACTACGGGCCGAAGGTCTTCACGTTTAACACTAGCACGGCCGCTAGAGCCTGGTCAAAAATTGTTAACTAAAACTTAAATCTTAGCTAGTGGGCTCGACAAGCGGAAAACCCGCAAAATGTGGTATAATATGCATATGAATTTTCATGAGATGGAGCATTTGGATCGTCCGTTTACAGACGTGGGCGTTGAGCTGTTGCGTCAACAAGCCCAAGAGGCTGGGCTTAAGCCGTACTTAGCCGAGCTCAAAACCGATCTGCTTAGCAATACAGATATTAATATGTTTTTAGGTTATGCGGCGGCGGTAATCGCACCGCGGCACGGTGAGGGCCCACGCGGCATGATGGCGGGCGCCTCTTTTATGTCTGGGGCCGCTGTGGCGCTGCGAGTAGTTGATTAGTTAATGCCGCTCGGCACTGTGGAGGAACTGAGCCGATTTAGTCAGGGCGACCGCGGGTTGACAGTGCACGGTGATGACCGGCGTTCGGCTTTAGGCGCAGCTTTAACCGAGTTGGCCAATCATGGTATACGGTTTGTGCCCGAATACCAGGACTTGCTTACGGACTGGATGCCAACTCTAATTCCTGACCTCGCGCTGCCTAACCAGATTGCCGTCCGGCGCGGTTTTGGCTTTGTGATGTACGTGGCCGACTGGCACCGACGCCAAACAATCAGCCAAGATTATGAGGAATTTGGCCAAGAAGTGGCCGCACCGGTGGACTGGGACCGCGAAGCTGGCCAGTTGTTTGGTGATCAGCCTAGTTAATAATTGTCGGTGGTTATTTTTTTGTGTCGCGGTAGACGTGGCTGGGCTCGCAGGAATCGCCATTAGGCATCAGGGGGCTCATACAGACGGTAACGGCTACCTGGGACGGGCCGCGGATGACATGCAGCGACACAGGCCCAACGCAGGCTTTGGTTAATTGGCCCAGGTAAGCCTCGCCAGCTTGGGCTTTTTGCTCCCATTCATCAATCCAGGCCACTGCACTATCGCAGTTGGCGCTGCCCACCGCTCTGGTTAAAGTGACTCTCTGAATGCCGCGGTGGCGATCAATCTCTGCCTGGCAATGCAAAGCAGCGGGGCAGATGGAGCAGTCGCCTAAATCGCCCACTGGCGTTCGACAATCTTGTTCGAATTCCTCAAAAATGTCCGGTACTTCTGGCATAAACATATCGTACAACACATAAGACAACTAGACAAATTCGTGCAGTCGAATTACTGTTCGGTTGGGACGTGTGCCAAACAAGCCTTTTTGAGATTTACTACAAGTGTAGTACTTTGGCAGTAAATATCAAAAAACCTCCAAAACAAACTAGGCTAGAACCGGCAAAATAAGATTACCAGCGCGTCAGTCGCATTATTTAACTGAAATGTAATGGACCAGGCCGTCTAGGGCTCTGGCGAAGCCGTAGCATCGGGAGGATGAGCCGGTATAGCTATACTCGGCGGCATCAACGACGGCGTCCAAACGGTTGGAGGCGGCTTCGATGTCAGCCGCTCGAGCAGCTCCAAAATACCAGTCCGACCAGACGAGCTCTTGATGGGGGTTTTTAACGGCTGTAAAAACAGGAAATTCACCTTGTATGGCCGTTGCTCCAGCCCAGCAGTAAACGGTCAGGCCGCTAGGCAAGGTCTCGACTCGGGAGCCAACGTACGGTTCAACAAAGCCGAGATTGTTGAGGTGGTCGGCGCCGCTGGGCGCAGAGTCGAGTAAGGGCTCCAGGCTCAGGCCGTCGCGAGGAAGATCTAGGGTTAAAAGGCTCATAAAAATGTACTATAGCCCATACCGCTGGGTATGCAAGCATAGGCGGAATCTTAAAAACCCGCAAACCGCTAAGACAAGGGGCCCAAAAGTCCGTATACTGTTAGCTAGATGAAGGGAATAAAGTGAATTCGATTTGGCGCATTATTAAGTTTAGCCGTGAGCTGTGGCGTTATTACGTAGCGGTTAGCGTGATTTCGATTTTGGTGGCGGTGGTGGGGCTGCTGCAGCCCCTGCTGAGTGGCCGGGCCATCGATGCCATCCGCCGCACCGACCACAGCCAGGTGCATTACGTGCTGTGGCTGGCGGCCGCCATCTTGGCCCTAGATGTGGCCTCGACCTTTTTTGCTAACATTGGCGGCTATCTGGGCGACCGGATGGCCATCAAGCTGCAACGCTTGCTAAGCGAGCGTTATTACCAGCATCTGCTGAGTATGCCGCAGGAGTACTTCGACAGCGAGCTGACAGGCAAAATTATTAACCGTCTCAACCGCTCCATCAACCAAATCAGCAATTTTATGCAGATGTGGAGCAACAACTTTTTGCAGTTTGTCTTTAGCACGGTACTGGCCTTGGCCATTATTAGCTACTTTAGTTGGCAAATTGCCTTGCTGCTGTTCTCGCTATATCCTATTTACATCATCATGACCATCAAAACTAGCGGCAAGTGGATGGGCTACCAAAAGGCTATTAATGCCAACCTAGACATTGCTACCGGCCGGTTTGCGGAGTCGATTAGCCAAGTTAAGGTGGTCAAGAGTTTTATCCAAGAAAAGCACGAGCTGAGCTTTTTTAGCCGCTACTTTAATAAGACTGTCGACATCGAGAAGCCCCAGTCGCGGCTGTGGCATAAACGCGATATTCAGCGCCGGCTAATCCTTAACGTTATCTTTTTTGCGGTTTATGGGTTGATTTTTGTGCAGGCCGTCAACGGTCAATTTACGCCCGGACAGGCTGTAGCCCTCATTCTGTATGCCATGCAAATTCGGATCCCCATCTTTACGATTAGCTTTTTGGTCGACAATACCCAAAAAGCGATTGCCGACAGCCGGGATTACTTCGACATCATGAGCCTCAAGCCAGCTATTACCGACCTTCCGGAAGCTTCCGAGCTTAAAGTTACCAAAGGCGCCATCAGTCTGCAGCAGCTATCGTTTAGCTACGACAAGGCGCCGGTGCTCAAAAATATCTCGCTAGATATTCAGCCCGATAGCAAAATTGCTCTGGTGGGCGAGAGCGGCGAGGGCAAAACAACTCTTACCAACCTGCTGCTGCGCTTGTACCAGCCGCAGGGCGGCCGCATTTTGATTGACGGCCAAGACATCAGCCAGGTTACGCAATCTAGCTTGCGCCGTCAAATTGGGGTTGTTTTTCAGGATCCGGCTCTGTTTAGTGGCACTATTCACGAGAATATCGGCTATGCTAACCCCCAGGTCGGTGACGACCAGATTGTGGCCGCTGCCAAAGCCGCGAATGCCGATGAATTCATCAACAAGCTGCCCAAGGGTTACCAAACCGAGATTGGCGAGCGGGGGCTCAAGCTGAGCGGCGGCCAAAAGCAGCGCATCGCTATTGCTCGGGCCCTGCTCAAGGACGCTCCAATTCTGATTTTGGACGAGGCCACCAGCAGCTTAGACAGTAAAAGCGAACAGATGGTTCAGCAGGCTTTGCAGCGGCTGATGGCGGGGCGTACCACCATTATCATCGCCCACCGCCTGAGCACCATCCAAAACGTCGATCAGATAATTACTCTTAGCGGCGGCACGATCGATGAGGTTGGCACGCCTGATAGCCTAGCCAAGACTAACGGCATCTATGCCCAGCTGCTCAAATTGCAGCAGGGCCATCACACGGCCGCCAGCCAGAAGAAACTAAAGGCTTACGAGATTGCTGGCTAAACGGTTATACTGATTAGTATGAGAAAAGCGGCTCGAGCCATCATGGTCTACAATCAAAATATCTTGGTGATGAAACGCAACAAGTTTGGGCAGGAGTTTTATTGCCTGGTGGGCGGTGGCATTGATATGGGCGAAACGGCCGATCAAGCAGTTGTCCGCGAGGTCCGTGAAGAGACTAGCCTTAAGATCAGCATGCCGCTGTTAACCTATATTGAGGAAGCTGGTGACCCTTACGGGCGCCAGTACATATTTGTTTGCCAGTATCAGGATGGCGAGGTACATTTAAGTCCGGACAGCATCGAGGCTCAACTAAACCAGGTGGGCCAAAACACCTACATGCCTATGTGGGTGCCAGTTAGCAAATTTGCCAGCCTGCCGTTTCGGTCTAAAGAACTGCAGGCCGAGATATTAACTGGTCTGCGGGATGGCTTTCCAAACGAGCCCAAAAGTTTTCGCTCCCAGGCCGTTATCAGTAATAAGTAATAGATTTAACAGTGAATAAGAGGGTATAAATGGCCAATAAACGACAGCGGGTAGCAGCATTATCAGTAGCGATTTTCTTTTTAATTACTTCCGCTGCCACGACAGTTGCGGTAGTATGGACTATGATGAGCAAGAATAACGACCAATCCAGTACTAGCCAAACCAGCACCAGCCAAACGGCCGCTCAAAGCGCCGCTCCTCAGGCCAGCCCCTTAATCGGCACCAAACTAGCCGGTTTTACACCTGTAGCTAGCGTTCCCAGCCTAGTAGCCACCGACATTAAAGTGGGCACTGGCGCCGAAGCCAAAGCCGACTCCACTCTGACGGTGTCTTACCAAGGAGCTTTGGCAAAGGACGGCACCATTTTTGACGCTACCAGCGACGGCCAACCAGCCACTTTTGCCCTCAGCCAAGTGATTCCGGGCTGGCAAAAAGGTATTCCGGGCATGAAAGTCGGTGGCATTCGGCAGCTACTCATACCGGCCGCTCAGGCTTACGCAGGCGAAGCGCGAACTGGTATTCCGGCTAACTCCGACTTAGTTTTTATTGTCACTTTGCAAGCCGTCAAGTAAGCTGTTAGCGTAAGCCTTTCTAGGGGCAGAATAATGCCAAAAGCACAACATGTGGGGGTATTGCAATCCCAGCGTCCGCTATATATACTATGAATGTATTACAAATGTTTGCTCAAAAAGCGCATAAATCATACAAACTAAAATTCATAAAAGAGAGGGTAACGGGGATATTACGATGGCTAAGAACATCACTATATTTACGACTAACACATGCGCCTACTGTGGCATGGTTAAAAAGTGGCTATCAGCCAAAGGTATGAGCTACGACGAAGTTAATCTCGACGCCTATCCAGAGCGCCAAAAAGAGGCTATGGAGCTGAGCGGTGCTCTAACTGTTCCGGTCACAGTGGTCACTAAAGACGACGACAGCCGCGAAGTAGTAGTTGGCTACAATTTGTCACGTTTAGCGCCAGCAGTGGCCTAGATGGGCGAAAAAGTGCCAGATCCCGTTAAGCATAAAGTAATCATGGTGGGCGCTGGCCCAGCTGCTTTGGCTGCCGCTGTTTACACCACCCGCGAAGACATCGAAACGCTGTTGTTCGAAAAGGGCGTGATTGGCGGCTTGGCGGCCATTACTGACTGGGTCGACAACTACCCTGGTTTTGCCAAAGGTTTGGCCGGTCTGGAGCTAGCCGAAGCCTTGCGGCAGCAGGCCGAGCGTTTTGGAGCCCAAATTGAGCTGGGCGAAGTTACTAAAATTAGCGACGAGGGCCACTACAAACGCCTGGAAACGACCAGTGGCGACATGCTGGCCGAGGCGGTTCTAATTGCCACCGGCAGTGATTATAAAAAGATAAACGTCCCGGGCGAACAAGAATACTACGCCCACGGTGTTCACTACTGCGCTACCTGCGACGGCGCCTTTTATCGTGATAAACATTTGGTAGTGGTGGGCGGCGGTAACTCAGCCATCCAAGAAGCCATCTTTTTGACCCGTTTTGCCAGCAAAATCGATCTGTTGGTGCGTAGCAAGATTCGGGCCTCCGATGTACTCCAAAAAGAGCTGGCCAAGCACGCCGACAAAATCACTGTTCATCTCGACACTACCACCGATGAGATTGTTGGCCAGGACGGCAAAGTTGTCAAAGTCGTTGGCACTAAAAACGGCCAAAAAACCGATTTTCCCACCGATGGAGTGTTCATTTTTGTGGGCCTCCTACCCAATACCCAATTCTTAAAAGATACACCCATCGAACTCGATCAAGTCGGTCTCATTAAAACCAATATTGGCCTGGAAACATCGATGCCCGGCGTTTTTGCGGCTGGCGATGTCCGTTCTGGTGCCACTATGCAAATTGCTAGTGCCGTTGGCGAGGGTGCTACGGCTGCACTGCTGATGCGCAAATACCTAGAAGAGCGGCCAAAAGCCTAACTTACGAAGCGGTCCGGATAATTGGTGCAAACCGCCACTTTGGGATAAAAGCGGTGAATTAAGCGCACCATAAAGCGCCGATTAGCGGTGTAGGTGTAGGCTTGCAGGCCGGAGCGGCGAATAATCAGGTAACTCAGCGGGTTGAGGCCCCACACTGGAATGCCCACGCCGCCCAGCTTGTGCCGCCGGCTAAGGCTTATGGCTTCGCCGGGCCAAAATCTGGCCAAAGGGAAGCAAGTTAAACTAGGGTCCATCCGCTTCAGTTTAACCAGCTCCTTGTGTTTAAAAGAGGCAATCACAACTTGGTTTTTGGGGTTTTGGGCCAGCACGGCCAGTAGTGCGCCTAGGCAGCCGCGGTCTTTTATTTCAATCATAACCGGGACGGGTTGTAAGATGTGCAGTGCATCCTCCAGGCGCAGCAGCGGCGATCCATCGCGGAGTTTGACGGACTTAAGGTCTTGCCAGGTGTGGCGGCGGATAGTGCGCAGGTCGTGGGCGGTGCGCATCAGACTGGCGTCGTGGTTGACAACCAACACGCCGTCGCGCGTTAGGTGGATGTCTAGCTCGGCCTCAACGCCAAGCTTAACGGCTGCCCGAAAGGCAGCCTGAGAATTCTCGAGGGCCAGGCCAGCTGCGCCGCGGTGGCCAATTATTTGCAGTTTAGTTTTTGCTCTCATTTCAAACTCCAGTGTACTATAATAGTAACAACTAGTTTGCTAACTAACAGAAAAGGGAAGTAGAAGGAGACACCAATGGCAGATTTTAATAAAGTTTTAGACCCAGGCAAAGTTGATCAAGGATTAGTAAATACGGTTGTCGAGATCTCGCAGGGCTCAACTCTTAAAATTGAGTGGGACCGCAAACGAGCTGTCTTTATGCTGGACCGCGTTGAGTCGCGCATCTTTAGTAAGCCTTGTAACTATGGCTTCATCCCCGGCACCATCGACGATGACGGCGACGAGCTAGACACTCTTATTGTCTGCCCCGAGGCCTTGCCAACCGGCATATGGCTAGAAGCCCGCATTTTGGGCGTACTGAACTTTGAGGATGACGGCGACATGGACTACAAAGTGGTAGTGGTGCCAGCCGACAA
>JBDTKG010000039.1:0-5348 GCA_039935435.1 Saccharimonadales bacterium (SeqCode)
GCTCGTCTTGAGCCCTTTTGAGCTGCTTCTCGGCCTGTTCGACGGCTTGGCTAGTCTTGTCTTGAATATCACGGCGGGTTTGCTTACCACTCTTTGGTGCCGTTAAGATGCCGGCTAAATAGCCAAAAACCCCAACTATTAAAGCACCGATCGCGAATTTCTTGGTTTGATGATCTTTGGACATGATTCCCCCTGTTACCTTGAATGTTTGTGCTTACTAACGACATCAGCCACATTAGTTAAGAATCTGGTTAAGGCTAACGGTGCGGCACTCTTTTCGAAAAAGTCGGTAACGGCCTCGGCTTTGTCGGCGATTAGCTCGGCTTTTTTAGTGATGTCACGCAGTGACGAAAAGACTTGGATAACCTTAATAACAGCCACAATCGACAGAATTAGGAAAAGCGCTAAAGTGGCCGACAATATTATAACTAGGATTTTGAGGCTGGCGTCAGTTGTCATGTCTCTATTATACCTTACTGGCGCAAACTTACTACCTCAAACTGGTTTAAAGTTCGGCGGCTTTTTGACGAATAAACTGGCTGAAGTCGTCTTTGATTTCCGGATGTTGGAGAGCAAAATCAACCACCGTTTTAACATAATCGAGCTTATTACCGGTGTCGTAGTAGATGCCGTTTGACATTTCGCAGCCGTAAACCGGCTTCCCGGCCTCTATCATCGGTTGCAGAACATAATCGGTCAGATAAAACTCTTTGCCATCAGGCAGGCTAGCTATACCCCGATCGATGTACTCAAAAACGTCCGGGGTTAGCAGATAGGCACCAACGCTGGCCAAATTGGACGGTGCCGCTTGTTTGCCAGGCTTTTCGACTAGTTGCGACATTTTGATGATGCCTGGTTCCACGGCTTGGCCGGCCACTACGCCGTAACGATCGTACTGATCATCTTGATCTAGCTTGATGCAGGGCAGAATAATTCCGTTGAGACGCTCGTATAAATCGATCATCTGCTTAAAGCGATTAGGCTTAGCCACAATCAGGTCGTCGGCAAAAGTGTATATAAACGGTTCGTGACCAATCAGATGGGCCACATTCTTAACTGGTGTGGCACTGCCGTAAGGACCTTTTTGACGTACGTAAGCAAAGTTGGCCAGGCTGGAGATAGCCTTTGTTTGCTCTAACAATTGGCTCTTGCCGGCTTTGGTCAGGTTGGACCGCAGGTCGGCGCTCATATTGTCAAAGTGGTCTTCGACCGACCGCTTGTGATAGCCGGTCACAATCACGATATCTTCGATGCCGGCCTCGACCAGCTCCTCGACAATGTACTGTATGATCGGCTTGTCGACCAGTGGGAGCATTTCTTTAGGCATAGCCTTAGTTTGGGGCAGAAAACGAGTACCAAAGCCAGCCGCAGCGATGACGGCTTTGCGGACGACCGGTGGCTTAGAGGTATTACTCATAGCCCTATTGTAGCAGACCTACAGCCCCAGTTGAGACCGAATTAGCTGCTGGGCTAACTGCGGATTGGCCTGCCCCTGAGACTGCTTCATAACCTGCCCCACCAAAAAACCGATGGCTTTGTCCTGGCCATTTTTTACATCTTCGGCGGCCTGCGGATTAGCGGCTAGCACAGTGGTCACAATCTTATCAACCACAGAGTTGTCGGACATCTGAATCAGGCCTTGCTGCTGGGCGTAATCAGCAATATTGGCCGGTAATTTGGCGGCCGACAGCAGCTCGGTCAGTAATTGTTTGGCGGCAGTCGAGCTCAGTTTATCGGCTTGGACTAACTGGTACACCTGCTCATAAAGTTTTATACGAGGTTCGGCCTTAGTGACTAACGAATCGCTGTCCGATGCTTGATGTCGCAATGGAATTTCTAAGTTGACCATCCAATTAGCCACAGCCTTGGCCTTGTCGGCCTTTTGCAGGATACCTTCTAGCAAATTCAAGTAGTCAGCCTGGCCTTCTACCTGGGCCTCTAGTAACGTGTCGATTTGGCTGCGGTCTAGGCCGAGCGGCTTGAGGCGCAGGCGCCATTCAGCGGGCAGTACCGGCATCGACTGGCGCACCGGCTCGATCATGGCCTCGGTGAGCTCAATAGGCGGCACATCAGGTTCGGGCATATAACGATAATCGTGGGCCTCCTCCTTGCCGCGCTGACTAATGGTCTTCTGCTTGGCGTCATCCCAGCCGCGGGTTTCTTGGACAATCTTTTGGCCTTTCTCTAGCAGTTCAATTTGGCGATCAATTTCGTACTGGGCGGCTCGCTCGACGCTCCGAAAACTATTGAGGTTTTTGGTTTCGCTCCTCGTCCCCAGCTGATCGGTCTGACTAACGCTAACGTTGACATCAAAGCGCATATTGCCATAAAACAGGTTGGCTTCCGAAACTTGGGCAAATTTAGCGATCAAATAGAGCTCGTGGGCGTACAGACGGGCTTCTTGAGGACTGTGCATCTCTGGCTCCGATACTACCTCAAGCAGCGGTGTGCCGGCTCGGTTGAGGTCCACCAAGCTATAGTCGGCACCAGCTGGATGGGTGCTTTTACCAGCATCAGCTTCCAAGTGGGCCTCCAGAATAGTGATACTTTTGGGTTGGCCGTCTAGCTCGATGGTCACCTGGCCACCGCGAATAATCGGATTGTAGAATTGAGTGATCTGGTAGCCCATCGGTAAATCAGGATAAAAATAGTGCTTGCGGTCGAATTTACTGAACTTTTGCGGTTCGGTCCCCAGCGCCAAGGCCATTTTTATGCCCAGCTGAACGGCTTGAGCGTTCAGAACCGGCAAGGCGCCCGGCATCCCCAGGTCGATGTGGCTAATTAGGCTATTAGGCTCTGCCTCTCGCGCATCATTGCCGACCCCCGAAAACAACTTTGTCTTGGTATTAAACTGGATGTGACACTCAATGCCGATAGTTGGCAGATATTTAGCCCGGGTTTTAGCGTCGATCATCGTTTTAGGGCTCCAATATCCCGTAAAGCTTGGCCAATGCCGATTAAGGCTTCTTTGACGTCCTTCTCTTTGAGTTTCATGGTGGTTATGTCGTCCTGGCTAGTGATTTTGCCGCATAGCTTGTGCCCAAACCAAACACCGTCACTATCGGTCAGACTATGCTGAGCCGACACTAGGCGTTCACCCAGCGACTTGCCCTTAAAGTGCAAAATCTTAAGCGCATCGTCCAGCAGCTTGTCGGCAGCGATAATAGCTTGCGGCCAGCTATCGGTATGGGCACACAATTTTTGCAGGTCTTTCCAACGCTTTTGGAACTGGTCGGCACGCCGTTTACGGGGCATGCGGGGCGTCCTGGACGGTACTTTAAGCTTAATCATGTCTGTGCCTCAATAGCCTGGGCCACCGACAGTAGCTGCTTGTCGCGGCGCTGCGCGGCCATCAGCTGCAAGCCAACCGGCAGATCGGCTACCGTTCCTAGTGGCAAACTGATAGCCGGAATACCGACCAAGTTGGCGGCCACCGTCATGATATCCGTCATGTACATATGCAGCGGATGCTTGGCATGTTCACCAATCTTAAAAGCGTGAGTCGGCGCGGTTGGTCCCAGCAAAAAATCAACCTTCTTAAAGGTGGCTTGGAACTCTTCAATCAATTTGCTGCGTAGCTGCTGCGCTTTCAGGTAGTAGGCGTCGTAGAAACCGCTACTTAGTACATAGGTGCCAATCATAATTCGCCGCTTAGCCTCGTGCCCAAAGCCTTGGCTGCGAGTCTTAGCAAAACTCTGCTCCAAATCCTTAGCATCTTCGGCGCTGTAGCCAAAGTGCTGGCCATCGTAACGGCTCAGATTACTGCTGATCTCGGCTGGAGCGATGATGTAGTAGCAGGCTAATGCCAATGACAGCGATGGCAAACTAACCTCGCTAATGATGGCTCCGTCATGTTTTAGCTGCTCAATCTTCTTGGTCAATAGCTCGTGCAACTGAGGGTTAAGGTTGTGCATATACTCTTTGACGACGCCGATTTTTTTACCTTTAAGGCTTGGCTCAAGCTTAGAGTAGTCGCCTTGGCGATCAATGGTGGTGCTATCCAGCGGGTCTGGGCCGGCCATGACGTCCAGCACCACGGCAGCATCTTTTACGGTCATAGTCAGCGGGCCAATAACATCTGTGCTGCTGGCCATGGCCACCACGCCGCTACGCGATACCAGGCCGTAAGTCGGTTTAAAGCCCACAGAGCCAGTAAAGGCTGCTGGCAGGCGGATTGAGCCACCAGTGTCGGTGCCCAGAGCAAACGGCGCCATCTGTAGCACCACGGCGGCCGCCGAACCACCACTGCTGCCGCCCGGCACATAGGCTGGATTGTGAGGGTTTTTAGTTATCATAAAGTCGCTATTTTCAGTGCTACTACCATGCGCAAATGCGTCCAGATTGGCTTTGGCGACGCAAATAGCACCTTGGGCCTCCAACTTATTGATGGCGGTAGCTTGATACGGCGCCCTAAAGCCTTTCAGGATATTGCTGGCGGCCGTGGTTTGGCCGCCGAGCGTCAAAAAATTGTCCTTAGCAATAAAGGGCACGCCGGCTAAACGACCAATCTTCTGCCCTTCGGCTACACGCTTATCAACATCGGCTGCCTGCCGGCGGGCTTCTTCAGCCAAAACACTAATAATGGCGGCATAGTCCTGGCTGTCTTCAATTGCCGCTAAAGACTGCTCAACTAAATCGCTAGCTTTAATTTTGCCAGATTGGACATCGGCCGCAATCTGTTCAATCGGTTGCCAGGCCGCCATTTAGGCCAACATCCTTTTAACTTTAAAATGCCCATCTTCGGTAGCTGGAGCATTCTTCATAAGCTGAGCGGGCGTGGTGCCATAATCAACTATTTCATCGGGACGAGTGACATCCTTTAGCCCCGTCACCTGATAGGTCGGCTCAACGCCGTCCAGATCAACTGACTGGAGTTGCTCGGTGTAATGCAGGATAGCGCTAATCTCTTCGGCAAATATATCAATCTCTGCCTCGGACAGCGTCAGCCGCGAAAGTCGGGCCAACTTTAAGATATCATCACGCGAAAGCTTGGTCATATATCTTTACAGTATACCAGACCTGTTAAACCACCGCTTTACAATCGCATGGTCTAGGCATACCATAAGCATAAGGATAAGCAACAAACATGTCTATCGCTATAATCCAGCCAGAAATTGAGGTCCAGCCAGGACCCCAGCTGGTGGCGGTGCACAACCCAGGCGAAATTTTTAGATTCGGAGGCGGCTTTAACGTTGGCCGTTCGGCTGTTCGCTGGAGCCTGTTAGTACCGGAAAATCGACTTTATGATGGTATTGCTGCCATTGCTCCTGGCTATTCAGGCATAGAAGGCAGTTCCGAAGCACCGGCCTGGGCACACGCCAACGAAGGCATCCCAACAGCGTGGTTTA
>JBDTKG010000040.1:0-2625 GCA_039935435.1 Saccharimonadales bacterium (SeqCode)
TGCACCCAAAATGGCCAGTTAAATTCCATCGAACAAGTACACCAGCAAATTTGGGAGGCCGTCCAAGCTCAGTTGCCGCCTAAGCCACAGGTTAAGGCCACCGAAAAGGCTGCCGACATCGCTCAAACTAGGTCGGTCAGCAAAGCAGCTAACCCCTATGTTCATAGGAATGAGTCCGGGCACTACGTCGTAACGTCGGCCGGCCATGACTTTTTGAAAGAAGCCGTTACCAATACCGAAGATAATGTCTACAGCTTTGGCGACAAGCTAGATCCTTTAACAATAGCCGCCGCTATGGCACGCTTGAGCCGCCGCGGCGACGATATGCGCGTGACTATCTTGGACGAATTTGCTCAAGCCGGTGGCAAGGATGCCCAACTATTGCAAAGAGTTATTTCGGCCTACGGCGACGATTCGGTACAGCAACTGGTAGGCCAGTATGTAGTGGTTGAAGATGCCTCTAATCTGTTGACCAAGAAGCTGGAATGGGGCCGCTTGGCGGCTTATTTAGAGCAGTCGACCCGTTACATCTATTTCGACAAAAAAAATGCCGCCGGCCATTACAAATATATAACGCCAGAACATTTTGACGCTGTCACCAAAGAGCATTACACCCAAACCATGGACAAGTTATTCGATATGTACTCCGAGATGGTGCATAAGTTAACCGACCATGTACAGCAGAATTCCACTGTGCCGGCGGCGGAGCGCGACTTAGCTTGGAAAGGCGCCACCCGAGCCCAAGCCTGCGACGCCGCGCGAGCCGTGCTGCCAGTATCGACTAAGTCGACAGTGGGCATTTATGCTTCTGGTCAGGCCCTAGAAAGCTTGATTATGCATTTACTGAGCGACCAGTTGCCGGAAGCTCGCCAAACCGGCCAAAAGATCTTGCGTGAAGCTCGCAAAGTCATCCCCAGCTTCTTAGAGCGGGCCGATAAGCCAGACAGAGGCGGTGCCACCATTGCTTACCGCGCCAACACCTATGCAGCCGTCCAAGACTTGGCCACCGAATATTTAAGTGAGCAGCACAGCACTCAGCTGGAGCCAGTTCAGCTGACCAGTGTTTGGCCGCGCAACGAAATAGATCTTTTACCCGATATGCTTTATGAACATAGCGGGCTGTCGTTGTCGGAGATTACGCAGCAAGTCGATGATTGGCCTTATGATCGGCGTTTAGCCGTTTTTGAAGCCTTTATGGGCGAGCGGCTGAACCGCCGGCATAGACCCGGACGAGCCCTCGAAAAGGCCCATTACAGTTGGGACCTAATCTGCGACTACGGTATCTTTAGAGATTTGCAGCGCCACCGAATGGTGGACGACATGGAGTGGCAATTATTAACGCCGCGTTATGGCTATGAGATTCCGGAGTTAGTCGAGGAGGCCGGACTGGCCGATCTGTTCGAAAGCTGCTTTGACCTTAGTTTGCAACTGTACAGCTACTTACAGTCGGCAGGTTACGCCCTAGAGGCACAGTACGCCACCTTGCTAGGTCACCGAATGCGCTGGAAGGTCACCTATAACGCCCGAGAGGCTTTTCACCTGCACGAACTGCGTACCAGCCCACAAGGCCATCCGGGCTACCGTAAGCTGGTCTTGCAAATGCATCAAAAGTTGGCCGAAGTTCATCCCATGCTGGCCGATGCCATGCTTTTCGTCAATAAAGGTGAGGATGCCGAACTTACGCGCCTGGCCGCCGAACGCTACACTCAGTTCAAACTGCAGCAATTCAACGATTAACTAAGGGTTTAAGCGTTCCGGCTTGATTGATAGACGTCAGTATTGCCAAAAAGCAGATCTAACATGCACAGGCTGAAAGCCCGCGGCATCCACGATTTATCTTTGGCGCTCAATAGCTGCCCAACCTGATCGTGGCGATAAACTTCAGCACGTTGATGAATGTCTTCTAAGGGCTCGACGGCATGCCCCAGCAGGAGCTCGGCTTCGCATTTTATGCGCATCTCAAATTCGCTTATAAATGCGTACCTTGTATCTTGATCAGTTTCAAAGAACACTTGTTGGGCTAGGCCGAGATAACTTGCCGCCTGACTAGCTACAGCCTGGTCGTTATAGGCACTGTCTCGCATCGTCTTGCCAAGCTCCTCGCGGGCCATAGACAACTCAAACCCAAGCATTTCTGTTTGGCCGATTCCTAAACTGGTAGGCGCTGTATTAATTGACACTGATTGTCCTTCTCGCATTAAAAAGCCGAACCTACTGTTCGGCAGAACTGTTTCGCTCAAACAATATATGCCCATATCGCACTATTGTCAACAGGGATAGCCGTGATAAGATAGTATTATGAAAAAGATAGCGGCGCAGCAACTACTCCTCGGCCTAAATGGGCTGTGCTTCGTCACGGTTGGAGCTTGAGCGTTTAAACGCCTCAGCACAGTCCATCAATCAGGCTCCAATCGGGAGCTTTTTTAATAATTGGAGAACGATATGACATTTACACCTGAGACAGCAGCCCCTAGTGGCCCCGAAACAACCCCGCAGCAGCCAGATGCCGACACTATTAGCAGAGTGATATCAGTGCCGCTAATTGACGCCGTCAGTTATAGCGGTGCCGATGCCACTTTTGTGGAGCCACGGCCAATGATCGACCAAGCCTCGCCGTGGTGGGAT
>JBDTKG010000041.1:0-3275 GCA_039935435.1 Saccharimonadales bacterium (SeqCode)
AGAGAAGCAGTGGGGTCGTTCTTGGCTACAAAGCAGTATTTGGACCAGAAACAGGTTGTGCCGGCGGCCTACGTAGACGTCCGCGTTGATGGACGCGTTTACTATAAGTAGTGCCTGTTAAGCAGGACCACCCTCTTGCTCCACTCTCCTAGTTCGCAAAATGTTCAGGTATTGGCTAATTGGTTGCTGGCGGCAAAAACTATATTAGCATAACGAAACAGGCAAAAGTCAAATAATTGTTATTTTGTCGATATAGCGGGGGAATCATATAAAAGTATGGAATAGAAGAAAAAGCAAGCAAATGCAAATATTTGACGTGCGGCTGTGGATAAGTTTGGTGGATAATGACATGTTGTATAAACCTCATGGGGACAAGTCTGTGGCCTATGTCACAGCTTTCAAGGTCCGAGGTAGGCCCCAGAACTAGCCGTATCCATAATCATGCAGCAAAACGTATGTGGAGTAGTAGATGACGTCACTTGTCGTTGCTTGCTCGCCAAACTCCCCTATAGCTAGGGGATGGCAACGCATATCCAAGCAACTCCGTAACCATAACCAACGTCGCAAAATATACATTGTGCGACGTGCTGTCTATGTGTTGGTTGGCACTTCTGCATGGGCTTTGCCAGCTATGTTTTTAGTATTTGGTTTGTTTTTTGTTTTTTGATTTTGCTTAGCCCTACTGTCCGGCCCGGGTACTCTTCTTTTTAGCGGGTACGACACGCTTCACTAGAAATATTTTGTTAAAACAATGTTCGTAAAACGTTCATAATTATTTTGCAATTGTTATCATTGGTTCTATATCAATCAGCCAGTCGGCTCGCCGATCATCTGGTCCTAAGCCCGAAACAAATTGGCCTCTTCGCAGGTCTGAAAGCCTCGGGGCGTCTGGCTGGTTATGTTTGGCGTTGCGAAGTCTGGCGTATTGCTCAAGACCATCAGGAATTGTTCGATTGAAGGAGTCGTTTGATAGATCTTCTACGTCTCTTATGATGCCTACTTCGGCAGCCAGGGCATAACCGTTTGGCAGTAAATTAAACTGGGTCGGCATAATTTGTCGGTAACGGCTACTGACCGGGAATAGCCCCCACTGATAGCCGATTAGATTTGCTTGGCACAATTCGGACGCAAGGCCAAGCTCTTCGTCTGTAATTCTCAAAACATCTCTTAGGCACGAAAATCCAACCGCTCTAACATAAGAGCGTCGAACAAAGGTTTCGGAGCCTTCGTCGAACGCCGCAAGCGCAAATTCCATGGGTGTATCAAGTACGTCTGCAGCCTCAAAGGTCGGCAAGTCTAGTCCATGGAATTGCAGCACGGCGGGCATTGTTGGGCTGGTTTGTTCGGACATAATGTTTAGTGAACCTAGTTCGTCAATTGTTAGTCGGCTAGGTCGTAGGTGGCTTTGGCGACGCGTTTGAACTGGGCTTTGCCCTGCAGGTTAAGCAGAATGGTGGTTTCTTTAACGTGGCGGCTCTTTAGAACGCGCTTAACGATTTCGTCGCGGTGCAAGGGCTCTTTAGACTTCTTAAGAACTTGGGTGATGATGTCGGCTACAGTTCCCTTTTCGTAACCCCATTCCTTAAGGGCATAAATACCGCGGCCGATTAGCACAAAACGGCCGTCTTTGATCAGTTCGTTGTGAATGGCCTGAGTGGTAACGTCTTTGCGCTTGAAGCTGGAAGCCTTGATGGCTTCGGAAATGTCATTAAAGTGGAGGGGCTTCCCTTTCTCGAACAAAATGACGTAAATCTTGTCGCGGATGTTCTTGGGGTTGACCATGGGCCATTTAACTAGGCCCCAGCGGCCGTGCAGGCTGGCTAATTGCTTGGAAACAGAGGCCAAACCAGCTACGTGGGCTTGGTCCTTGTCCCCTACCGCCTCGGCTAACTTGTCGATAGTTGTGGGCGCGCCAATCTTTTTAACGGCGTCGATTACTTTGCCAATTTGGCTGCGCAACTGCTTGTCGTTACCGGCGCTGGCTAGGCCAACTGCGTGGAAGTAGCTGTCGTTCTCGTCGATGACCACTAACTGGGGGCATAACAGCGTCAAAAAGGCCACCCGAGCTTGGTCGGTGCGGCTGTTGTCTTTGGTCAGCTTGGCGCTTAGGTCGCTAATGCGGCTGACTGAACCGTCTTGCTGCAGCTGGCTGCTAATGGCTGTTTGAATGTCTTGAATATGAGGTAATGATTGACCGGCGGCCACTTTTAGCTTAGTAACGACGGCCTTCTCGAGCTGTCGAACCCGTTCGCGGGTAATGCCCAGTAGCTCACCGATTTGCTCCAAAGTCTCCTTACGGTCAAATAGGCCAAAGCGGCGTGAAACAATTTCTCGCTCCCGTTCGCGCTCGATGGTGGCTAAGATGTCGGTAACTACCTGCTCGACATTAACTATCGGACTGGTCGCTGGGCTCTTGGGGCTGGTTGGCTCTGCCATTGGTGATAATTCCTTTGTCTGCTCTTGTCTTAGTGCTTAACTTAGCATTAACTATAAGTTAATTATATAACGTATGTTTTCAAAAGTCAAACATAGTGTTTTATGTGCTTATTGTATCACCAAATAGACATCTGTGCTCAAAAAATGTTGTAGGAATATCGCCATATAATATGTGTTTCAGATTACAAGTTGGGGATAAACCACCGACTATTTTTTGGCAGGACGGCGTTTGAAGTTGCGTTTGCCCTTGCCTTTGGCTGGCGCTTCAGCAATCAGTTTTTTGGCTTGATCTTCGGTAATCGACTTGGGATCGGTCTCTTTGGGTATCTTGGCGTTCTTTTTGCCATCGGTGATATAGGGGCCAAAACGACCATTAAGAACTTTTAGGCCGTTGCCGAAGTCGGCAATGTTTTTGGCAGCCTCAGCTTGGAGCTTATCGGTATATAGCTGCTGAGCCTCCTTTAGGGTGATTGTATGAGGATCGAGCGGTTTGATACTGACAAATAGCTTATCGACCTGTATATAGGGCCCAAAACGTCCCAGATTGGCTTTAATATCGAGCCCATCACTGGTTTGGCCGACTAAACGGGGCAACTTGAACATTTCTAGGGCCTGCTCGAGGCTCACCGTTTCTATTTTGGCACCGGTTGGCAATGGTGCAAATTGCGGTTTGGGGTCGTCCGACTGTTCGCCTTTTTGGAGCATTGGACCGTAACGGCCAAAACGAGCAAAGATGGGTAGGCCGGATTTAGGGTCGTCACCGATGTGGCGGGTCTGGGTGGCCTCGGCTCGGCTGATGTCGGCGCTGGCTTCGACCAGCTTGTGGAAAGGTGCATAGA
>JBDTKG010000042.1:0-3796 GCA_039935435.1 Saccharimonadales bacterium (SeqCode)
GGCCGAACACCTTAATTATTATCTGGACGAGCATCCGGCCGTGGCCCGCAAGATTGTCGGCAAGGCTCTGCTGGCCGCCCGCGCCCGCAAAGCGGCTCGTGCCGCCCGCGACAACATTATCCGTAAAGGTGTTCTAGAAGGCAGTGGCCTGCCAGGTAAGCTAACCGATTGTTCATCCAAAGATCCTTCTCAGTCCGAAATCTACTTGGTTGAGGGTGACTCGGCTGGTGGTTCGGCCAAGAGTGGCCGCGACAGCAAAACCCAGGCTATCTTGCCGCTGCGCGGTAAAGTGCTCAACGTGGAGCGGGCCCGTTTGGACAAAATGCTGGCCAACAACGAAATCGTAACTCTTATTAAGGCTCTGGGCGTGGGCATCGAGGAGCAATTTAATATGGACGGCCTGCGATACCACCGAATTGTGCTGATGACCGACGCCGACGTCGATGGATCACACATTAACACCTTGCTGCTGACCTTTTTCTTCCGCCATATGCAACCGATTATCGACGGCGGCCACCTATATTTGGCTAAACCACCACTGTATCTGCTTAAATCGTCCGGTAACAAGCGGCAGTATGCTTACTCAGATAAAGAACGCGACCAAATGGTCGATAGCATGATAGCCGAGCGCCGCGAGCGCGGCACCAAGATTAACCCCGCCGACGACCGCAAAAAACAAGCCGGCCTCAGCGACATTCAGCGTTATAAGGGACTGGGTGAAATGGATGCCGAACAGCTTTGGGAGACCACTATGAATCCCGAAAACCGGGTTCTAATTCAGGTTCGCCTAGACGACGCCGAAAAAGCCGACGCTATCTTTAATAAGTTAATGGGCTCAGAGGTGGAGTTGCGCAAGAACTTCATCCAAACCCATGCTAAATTTGTAAAGAACCTGGACGTATAAGATGGCAGAAATAGCAGACAACACCGGAGACAATATGGACGATATCAAGGACGAGGCTATGGATAGTAGCAACGACAACACCGACCAGCCAACAGAGGTCACAGTTAATAACTCGCCTGAACTGGCTAGCAAAGACTATCAGACCATTGAGAGCGATCACTCGCACACGCTAGAGCTACGCACCGTCGAGAATGTCATGGAAGACAGCTACCTCCGTTATTCTATGTCGGTTATTGTGGCCCGTGCCTTGCCGGACGTCCGCGACGGCATGAAGCCTGTGCACCGCCGTATTTTGTACTCCATGGACAAAAACGGCTGGAAGCCCGGCTCCAAATTCGTTAAAAGTGCTCGTATTACCGGTGACGTTATGGGTAAATACCACCCACACGGCGACGTGGCTATTTATGACGCCATGGTGCGTTTGGCGCAGCCTTGGTCGACTCGCTATCTGTTAGTCGACGGACAGGGTAACTTTGGCTCTATGGACGGCGATCCGCCAGCTGCCCAGCGTTACACCGAGGCCCGCATGGCTAAAGCCGGTGCCGTTTTAGTAGAAGACATCGATAAAGACACCGTTGACTTCCGCGAAAACTACGATGGTAGCGAGATGGAACCAGAAGTGCTGCCAGCCAAGCTGCCTAACCTGCTGCTGAACGGCCAGATGGGCATCGCTGTTGGTATGGCTACCAACATTCCGCCCCATAACCTTAGCGAGCTGGTCGACGCCACCACGCTACTGATTGACAACCCAGACGCGACTCTCGACGAGATCATGGAGCACATGAAGGGTCCCGACTTTCCAACCGGCGGCATCATTTTTGGCCGCGATTCCATCCGGACCGCTTTTGCCACCGGTAAGGGGGGCGTTGTAGTTCGAGGCGTGGCCGAAGTTGTCGAGAACAAAAAAGGCCGCAATCAGATAGTCATCACCGAAATCCCGTACGCCCTCAACAAAGAGAGCCTAATTATTAAAATTGCCGATTTGGTGCACGATAAGAAGATTTCGGGCATTAGCGATCTGCGTGACGAAAGCTCTCGCGGCGACGTCCGGATTGTGGTTGACCTCAAAAAAGACGCTTACCCCAAGAAGCTGCTCAATCAGCTTTACAAAATGACGCCTTTGCAGACCACTTTTCACTACAACATGCTGGCCCTGATCGATGGTATTCAGCCTCGCGTTCTGGGTGTTATCGACATCTTGCAGGAGTACATTAAGCACCGTCAAAACGTTGTCCGCCGGCGCACCGCCTTCGAGCTACGCAAAGCTAAAGACCGCGCTCACGTTTTAGAGGGCCTCAAGATTGCCCTGGACCACATCGACGAGGTAATCGCTACCATTCGGGCCAGCCAGACCACTGACGAAGCCCAAGCTAACCTAATTAAGAAGTTCAAGCTCAGCGAGATTCAAGCCAAAGCTATTTTGGCTATGCAGCTGCGCACCCTGGCCGGCCTAGAGCGCAAGAAGATCGAGGACGAATTAGCCGAACTTTTGAAGATTATTGCTGCCCTGGAAGCTATTTTGGCCGACGAAAAGGAAATCCTGAAGATTATTAAGACCGAGCTACAAGATCTTAAAAAGCAGTTTGGTGATGACCGCCGCACCAAAGTTATTCCTCAGGAATTAGGCCGTATGAGCGACGAAGATTTAATTCCTGACGAACAGGTTGTTGTAACGCTTACATCAGCGAATTACATTAAGCGTAGCCAGATTGCCGAATATCACAAACAAGGCCGAGGCGGCAAGGGCCGACGGGGTATGGTCACCCGTGAGGAAGACAATATCGACCGCATGGTCTACGCCAGCACTCACGACTACCTATTGTTCTTCACCAACAAGGGCCGGGTTTTCCGCCTCAAGACTTACGAAGTTCCGGCTACCAACCTTAGCGCTAAAGGCGTGGCCCTGGTCAACCTACTGCAACTTCAAGCCGAGGAGACGGTTAGCTCCATCATCAACATCTCCCAGCAGCACGACATGGTCAACCTCATCATGTGTACCGTCCGCGGCGTCGTTAAAAAGACTCCATTTGAGCAGTACAAAAACGTTCGCCAGAGCGGCCTGATTGCCATCAACCTGGACGACGGCGATGAACTGCGCTGGGTCCGCATGACCACTGGCACCGACGAGGTCATTATTTCGACTTCGCTCGGCCAAGCCATCCGCTTTGACGAGAAGGGTGCTCGGCCTATGGGACGCGCCAGCCGCGGCGTCCGTGGTATTCGCCTGCGAGCCGACGATGAAGTAATTGGCATGGACATCGTCCGAGCCGACGAAAACATCTTCGTGATCAGCGAATTCGGCTATGGCAAGCGCACCAAGGTCAGCCAGTTTACGGCTCACGCCCGCGGCGGCGTTGGCATCCGCTCAGCGGTGGTCAACAAGAAGACCGGCAACTTGGTCAGCGTTAAAGCCCTGTCCAGCGACGACAGCGACGAAGTCATCATCATCTCGTCGCAAGGCCAAACCATCCGCCTGGGCCTCAAGGACATCCCAGCCCTCAGCCGCGCCACCCAAGGTGTTCGCATTATGCGCCTAAACGACGGCGACAAAGTCGTCTCCATGGCCCTCGTCAAAAAAACCATCGAAGAAGAGCCCGAAGACGGCGCCGACGCCGAGCCTGAGACCGATTCCAAAGCCGAGCCCAAAAAACCATCCAAAAAGCCCGCCAAAGACTAGCTCTTTGCCAGTCCCCGTTGACAAATAACCATAACCACCGTATTTTTATAGGTATAAAGCACTAAAACAAAAAAATCCTCTAAGGAGAAAATCATGCCAGAAGTACCAGCCCAAGGCCACGACGTTAGCCCAGAAGAAGCCGCTAATCAGGCTGCCATCCAAGCTGCCCAAACGGGGGACCTTGGCCAAGATCTGGCCGCTACCCCTGAGCTGCC
>JBDTKG010000043.1:0-5223 GCA_039935435.1 Saccharimonadales bacterium (SeqCode)
GTTGACTACATTGTAACAGCGGCAGACCTAGCTATTCAGGTGCCCATGAGTAATCACGAGCACGCCGCCGAAGCCATCGTTGGCGCTGCTTATAATGCTCAATATCAGGTGCCTCTTGCCACCGAAACGGCTCGAGTAGAGCAGGACAGTAATCCCGACAGTAGTGAAGCCCGCACCGCAGTGGCTCGAACAGCCACAGCCGAGGCCTTACAGTCGCAGGAGCCATATGGTTTTCAAGAAGCTGCTTAGTAGCACGTCCGGTCAGCGTCAATCTGATCGCCAGGCCGAGCTATACCGTAATTTTATCCGGCACGAAGCTAAGATCGGCGGCAAGTTATTTGGCCCCGTTCCCAAAGGCCATCGCCGCGATTTTTTTTGCCTAGACCAAAAAACCTGGGTGTGGCACGAGGAGTGGATTCAGGATGGGCAGAGGCAAGTTCGGACCACTCGATACGATGTTCGCCCCGACGGCATCTTAAAGGCCCAAGATGGCCAGAATTACCAAAGAATTGGGGCCGAAGAAGCCAAAAACCTAAAGGCCGCCGCTCTGGCTTACCGGCGCCACGTTAAAGACGAAATCTATAACTTTATCTAGGTCGGTTGCTAGGAGTATCTCTGCTAAGCTGTTTAGTATGAAGCACCAAAAGGCCGTTTATTTAGACTATGCAGCCGCCACGCCAGTGGACGACCAGGTCTTAAAAGCCATGCAGCCATACTGGCAGGAACGTTTTTATAACCCTTCGGCCAATTATATGGCTGGTCGTCTGGTAGCCGACGATCTTAAATTAGCCCGTCGCCGAGTGGCGGCTGTTTTGGGCAGCAAGCCAACCGAAATTATTTTTACGGCCGGTGGCACCGAGGCCGATAATTTGGCTATAGATGGCATTATGCAGCAGTATCCCCAGGCGAGCTTGCTAGTTAGCGCCGTAGAGCATGAGGCCATTTTGCAAGCCGCCCAGCGTTACGATCATAAATTAATTCCAGTTGATAAAAAAGCTGTTGTCCGGCTGGACGAATTGGGGCAGCTAATCGACGACAATACGGTGCTGATTAGCGTGATGCATGCCAATAACGAGCTGGGCAGCATTCAGCCTTTGCCAAAAGTCGCTAGTCTCATAAAAAAAGTTCGTCAACAGCGCCAAAAAACCGGTAACAAGTTGCCACTTTATTTACATAGCGATGCTAGCCAGACGCCCAATTACCTGGCCGTCAAAGTTAGCCGCCTGGGCGTTGATCTGTTGACCATTAACGGCGGCAAGCTGTATGGACCCAAACAGACCGGCGCTTTGTTTGTGCGTAGCGGCCTACGTTTGTTGCCTGTTATACGGGGCGGTGGTCAGGAGCGCGGCTTGCGTAGTGGAACCGAGAATCTGGCTGCCATAGTTGGCTTGGTTACGGCCCTCGAACTGGCTCAAGAGGGGCAACAAGCAGAATCAAAACGTCTGGCTCAACTGCAACAGTTATTTGAGGCAGAACTTCAAAAAGCCGTGCCCAGGCTGGTTATCAATAGTGTTGGCAACCGGCTACCGAATATCGTGCACGTTACCATTCCAGAAGCCGACAATGAGCAGCTGATGATGCAGCTAGACGAGCAAGGCATTATTTGCGCCGTTGGCTCGGCCTGTAGCGCCAGCAAAGATGAGCCATCGCACGTCCTGCAGGCGATTGGTTTGAGCTCGGCCCAGGCCCAGAGTTCGCTAAGATTTAGTATGGGTCGATCGACAACTAAAGAACAGCTTTTGCGGGTCGTCCAAGTACTGGCCGGCTTAGTGACCAAAAATCAGGGGTAGACGGGCTTTTATTTGCGACTGTTTTGCGCTATAGTACCACTGACACGATAAACATAAGCAAGGTGGGGCAAAACTACCGTGGAACAGTGGCTAGTATGGGGGTTGAGCGGCACGCTACTGGTGTTGGTAGTTGTTGTTATTTGGCTGGCCACGGCTTTTAGTAAAGCCAAGCAGCAGGCCGGCTCTCATGCTAAACAGGTTTTTGCTGATACCGCCGATAAAGACGTTCAGCATATTTTTAACGATGCTTTTCGCCAGGAACTGCGCAATCGGGGTCTATTACACTTCGAGCAGATTATTAACGAAAACGCCATGTTTCTACAACAAGACTTACGGCTGACGGCTAGCCAAGTCAACGACTACATGAAGCAAGAGATAAAACGGACGCTGACCGAAGAGTTTGCTAAGTATGAACAGTCGATCGCTGACGCTAAACAAATAGCCATCGATTCCATCAATAAGACGCAAACAGCTATCGAGCAACAGCGCGACCTCTTGACCACCCAATTGGAGCAACAGTTTGAAGCTGCCAAAGCCCAACTGGTAGCTCATTTTGAGGACAATATGGCTGATATCGTTAACCACTACATTATGACGGCGATTGGTGATCAGATTGATTTGAACGACCAGCTAGAGTACATCATTAGTGATTTGGAAGCTAACAAAACGGCTATCCTAGAGGACATCAACCATGGTGCCTAAGCAGGCTGCCCAAGTAAGCCTGCAGTTGCCGGAAGCATTGGTTAGCCGCGGCGATGTGGTCCGTTTGGGGCGTGAACTAGAAATAGCCAGCGGGCAGCTAGACCAGGTAAATATGGGTGGTAAAACAAAGGCCGGTGCGACAACAACCAAGCTTAGCCAGCCACTCCAGGAGCTATTTGAGATAAATCATCTTAAAGTGGATGATGCCACGCAACGACAGCAAGCACTCCAGTTGTTGCAACAGCTCAAAGACGCGCCGTCGGTCCATATCAGTTTTGCGGCCGAGCCATCGCCCCAGGTGACGGCTAAGTTGGTGGCGTGGTTACGCAGCAATATCCATCCCCAGATTTTACTCAATATTGGTCTGCAACCGAGCATTGCCGCCGGCTGCATTATTCGTACTCAAAGTAAGTACATCGATTGCAGCATGCGGCAGCATTTACTACAGCATCGAGCCGATCTAATTAGTAAATTGCGGGTTTCGGCATGAGTCAGACCCAAGCTAGCAAGCATTTTCAGCAGTTGGTCGATAAAGGCCAACCAGTCGGCGAAGTCATAGCCGTCCAGGATTTTTTAATCAGGGTCAAAGGGCTGCAGCCGGTTAGCATCCATTCGCTCATCATGTTCGACAATGGTAGCAAGGGCTTTGTGCATCATATTTTTGAAGATTATGTTTTGGTTTTGCATTTGGGAACGGAGTCGTTATTGCCGGGAATGCTAGCCGTAGTTCAGCACAGCGAATTAGTGTCTAAGGTGGGTAAAGATTTTATTGGCCGCGTGGTGTCGGTAACCGGTGAGCCATTGGATGGCAAGGGGCCCATTGCGGCCGATGGTGTCTGGCCAGTTTTTAATAAGGCACCGGCTTTGTATATGCGCGAAGCTTTAAATGACCAACTAGAAAGCGGCGTGACGGCCATCGACTCTTTGTTTCCGATAGTCCGTGGCCAGAGAATGGCCATCATTGGCGATAGTAAAACCGGCAAAACAACTTTGGCTACTCAATTGGCCATGCACCAACGCAACACGGACATCGTGGTGGTGTACGCGCTGATAGCCAAACGGCGCAGTGACATCGATTCGCTGCTGACCAGGCTGACCGACAATGATGCATTAAAAAATGCCATCGTAGTAGTGTCGACCTCGTTCGAGTCGCTAATAGTCAGCTATCTAACGCCATACGTGGCTTGTGCTATGGCCGAATATTTATGGCAAAAAGAGCAGATGGACGTAGCCATTGTTTATGATGACTTAACCAGCCATGCCCAAGCCTACCGCGAGATTTCACTATTGTCGGGGGTTAGTCCGGGCCGTGATTCTTACCCGGGAGATATGTTTTATGCTCATTCTAGCTTGTTAGAACGCGCCGGCCGTCTCAGCAGCACTCACAAAACTCTGACGGCATTGCCGTTGGTGCTGGCTAACAGCGGCGATATTACAGCTTTTTTGCCAACCAACATTATGTCTATAACCGACGGGCAATGGATTTTGAGTATGGACGTTTTTCGCGATGGTGTCCGGCCGGCTATTGATACCGGTTTGAGCGTGACCCGGGTTGGTGGCCGAGGCCAAAATAGTCGTCAAAAGCAGTTAACCTCCCAGATGTTTCAAGCCTTGGCGGCTTATAACCAAGCAGCGGAATACTCGCGCTTTGGCACCGAGTTGGCGGTAGAGGCAAAGCGAGATCTAACTATTGGTAAGCACATTAAAGAGCTGCTGACGCAGGCTCCAGGCCAGACATTCTCGACAGTCAGTCAGCAGCTGATGGTAGATATTGTCCTTAATCTGGGCGATAACGAGGTAATCGATATTGAACAGCTCAAACAATCGGCACTAGATATGTCGGCGACCGTTAAGGGCGAGGCCGGCTACCAAGCTGATTTAGTTAAGCTCAAACAAGCCGCTCTGGTGGAGCTCAAAAGATGAGAAGTTTACAAGATATAAATCAAGAGCAGGAGTCGATGCAGACCATTGCCGAGCTGACTAACGTTTTTGAGGGACTGGCCAGTATGCGCATCGCCCGGATTAAAACTGGTGTCGAGAAAGCCCAGGATTTTTTCCACGAATTGTGGCAGATCTATTTGCAGCTGAGGGTCGACAACGTTTTTCGCTTTGGACGTTCCGCTTCCAGCCAGGATGTAATTGATAAGGAGCTGTTTATTGTCATTACTTCCGAGGGCAGTTTTAGCGGTGACATCGACCAAAAGTTAATTAGTTGGATGCTGACGCAGTACGATCCAGCCAAGCAAGATTTGCTGATAATCGGCCACCACGGTGTTATTCAGCTAACTCAGCTAGGCATTAAATTTAAGAAGTATTTTAAGATGCCGGAATCCGACCTCAACATTAATGTCGAGCCACTTATTAAGGAAGTTCAGCAGTACAAAGCCTGTTACGTGTACTACCAGACTTACGTATCGCTGATGATTCAGGATGTTAAGCGCATTAACCTGTCTCAAGCCGTTCAGGAGCAAGGCCAATCGGGTGCCAAGGGCAAAGATGTTATCAGCGAAGAAAACTACATTTTTGAACCTAGTACCTTCGAAGTTGCCAGTCACCTGGAGCAGTCGATGTTAACCAGTATGCTGGGGCAGGTTATTTTTGAGTCTAAGTTGGCCCAATATGCCAGCCGTTTTCGGGCCATGAGCGTGGCTCATAAAAAGGCTGACGAAAGCGTACAGGATTTGGGTTGGTCGTACCGCCGTGTGGAACGGTCTATCAAAGATGAGCGACT
>JBDTKG010000044.1:0-4370 GCA_039935435.1 Saccharimonadales bacterium (SeqCode)
CCTTTGAGGGCGGCATTGTGGTTGCCACCCGAATGCGCGACACGGCCTTTAAACGAGTTATCAAAGATATGCCCTTGGGCACCGAGGTCAAGCTGGACGGTCCATACGGCGACTACACTCTGCATAAAACCGAGACCACACCAGCCGTCTTTATTATTGGTGGCATCGGCGTAACGCCGGTACACAGCATGATTGCTCAGGCCACGCACGACAAGACCAAGCACCAAATTCTGTTGCTGCACTCCAGCCGCACTCCACAAGATCTGCCGTTTCTGAAAGATTTTGAGCAGCTAGCTAAACAAAACTCCAACTTTAACTACGTGCCGGTGGCTTCCGACGAGGCTTCAAAGGATTGGGCCGGTGAGGTAGGAAGGATTGACGAGGCAATGATTAAAAAGTACGTAAAAGATTTAGCCACGCCAATTTTTTATCTATCCGGACCGGAAGGCATGGTCAAGGCCATCCGCCAGCTGCTGGTCCAGATGGGCGTGAACGAAGACAACATTCGTACCGAAGAATTTCCAGGCTATTAAGTCCGTTACGCCGATTCCTGGCAAAATATCTTGTCATACAAGTAGGTTTTGTTATACTAGTTAGTATTAAAGGCGTAAGCAGATTGGGTTAACGATGTTCAACAAAATGAAGTTCTACGGTTCGGCCACTGTCGGCACTAAAGGGCAGATTGTTATTCCGGCCGAAGCCCGGGAAGAGCTAGCTATTGGCGACGGCGATAAATTAATTGTCGTTAAGATGCCTCACGGCGATGGGCTGGTTGTGCTTAAAGCTGATCTGCTGCAGGAAAGCTTGGGCAAGATGCAGGCTAGCTTGGTGGATATGGTTAAATCTGTCAAAGAAATGACCGCCAAGGGTGGGCGCGAATAATGGACACCGCCATTGCTACCAAACAGCTTAGCAAAAGCTACGGCAAGGGCCAGAGCCGTTTTGACGCCCTAACAGACATTAATCTAGCTATTGGTGCCGGTGAGTCAGTGGCTATTTTAGGAAAGAGCGGATCGGGCAAGTCAACTTTAATGCATTTGTTAGCGCTGCTCGACAAACCAACTACAGGCACCATCAAGCTGGGCGATGTTGACGCCCACCAGCTGTCCACTCGAAAGCTGGACGATTTGCGCAACAAAAGCTTTGGCTTTGTTTTTCAGCAATTCTTTTTGAATGGGAATGATAGCGTTTTGAACAACGTCATTCTGCCACTCAAGATTGCCGGCATCGGCCGCAAACAACGGCGCCAACGCGGCTTGGCAGCCCTCCGAGCCGTCGATCTAGACGACAAAGCCCAAAGCAAGGCCGTTAACTTGAGCGGTGGCCAAAAACAGCGCGCCTGCATTGCCCGAGCACTAATTAGTGAGCCATCGATCATTTTTGCCGACGAGCCAACCGGTAATCTAGACTCGGCAACTGGAGCCAAAATCGAGAACCTACTGTTTGAGCTCAACCAGAAACAAGGCATCACTCTGATTATCGTGACCCACGACCAAGACTTAGCTAAACGCTGTCAGCGGCAGCTACATATCAAAGACGGCCGTCTGCAAACGGGGAGTGCGATATGAAGTTAATCGACATCGTCAAAGCTGCCAATGCCAATTTGCTGCGCAACAAAGCCCGCACCATCTTAACCGTTATCGCCATTATTATTGGCTCCACTACGCTGTCACTAACTAACGGCATTGGTTCGGGTATTAAATCTTACTTAACCAAACAAGTGGGCAACCTGGGCAACAACCATAGCCTATCGATTACCGCTCATAGCCAGGCCAATCGGCCCAGCTCCAGCGATAAAGGCTTAACTAAGTACGTCCCCGGCCAAAAAAAACTGGCCGCAAACATCGGTGGGCCGGGAGTATCTCTTACGGCGCTGACCCAAAAAGATCTAGATAAGATCAAGAGCTTGCCCGGGATTACCTCTGTCCAGCCCGACCTATCTGTCACGCCCGACTATATCGCCAGCCAACAGCAGCCCAATAGTAAATTTCAATTTGTCCTAACGCCAGTGGTGGGGAATAGCAGCCTAGACCTGAGCAGCGGGCAAAATATCGACAATAGCCAACAAGAAGCTCAAATTACCATACCGTCCGACTACTTAGGCTCACTTAACTTTAAGAGTGAGGCGGCAGCCGTCGGCAAAACGGTTTTGGTGGGCCTAACCGATGCCACAGGTCAGCAGCAGCAGTTTGCCGCCAAAGTAGTTGGCGTCCAACAAAAGACTCTGGTTGGATCTACCTCGGCCTACGCCAACAGCAGCTTTTACCAAGCTTTGTACAGCTTCCAAAGCCAGGGTCTTCCAGCTAGCACTAAAGACAGCTACATTTCGGCCTCGGCCATCTATAAGACCAACCTGTCTGACGCGCAAGTAAATAGTCTCAAAAGCAGCCTCAGCCGCGATGGTTACGACGCCAAGACCATTCAAGACCAGGTAGGCATCGTGTTCACTATCATCGACTCGGTAACTTACGTTCTGGATGGTTTTGCGGCCATCACTTTGCTAGCGGCCGCTTTTGGCATCATCAACACTTTGTACATGTCCGTCTCGGAACGCACCAAAGAGATTGGCCTGATGAAGGCCCTGGGCATGAGTAAGCCCAAGATCTTTTTACTGTTCAGTATAGAGGCCATCTTAATCGGCTTCTGGGGCAGCTTAATAGGCGTAGGTATTGCCAATCTGATTGGTAGGCTGGTTAATGCCGTGTCGTCACGAGGCTTTCTAAAAGATTTCACGGGCCTCCATTTGCTATCTTTCCCATGGCAGGCTAGTGCCTATATTATCGTTGGAATTATGCTGATAGCTTTTCTGGCGGGCAGCTTGCCGGCTCGACGGGCCAGCCGCAAAGATCCTATCGAAGCCCTGAGATACGAGTAAATGTTTAGGCTCCTCAAATACCTAAAGGCCTATAAGTTTGCCCTGCTAATGGTGGTGGTTTTAACGGCCGTCCGAGTGCTAGCCACCCTAGCTCTGCCTGACTACATGGCCGATATCATCAACAAAGGCATTATTGGTAACGATCAGCACTTGATATGGCTCAACGGTGGCATCATGACGTTTGTCACTTTGCTATCGGGCGTCGCCACCGTTGGCGCTGGCTATTTTGCGGCCAAAACGGCCACCGGCTTTGCCACCGATTTGCGCTATAAGGTTTTCACCAAGGTCGAGAATTTCTCTAAATTAGAGTTAGACAAGTTCTCGACAGCCTCTTTAATTACCCGAACCACCAATGATATTCAACAAATTCAGCAAGTCATGGTGCTGATGTTGACACTGGTTTTGATGGCTCCCATGATGGGGATTGGAGCGATTATTAAGGGACTGCATCTGGCGCCGTCTATGTCCTGGATTATTATTTTAGCAGTGGTGACTATAATAGTCGTTATTAGCTGTTTCTTTGCAGCCGCCGTCCCGAAATTTAAGATTATGCAAAAGATGGTTGATAAGCTCAACTTAGTGACCCGCGAAAATCTAACCGGTTTACGCGTTATCCGAGCCTTTAACCGCGAAAAATACCAAGAGGACAAGTTCGACCAAACCAACCGTCAACTAACCAGCGTTACGTTGTACGTTAACCGCCTGATGTCAGGTTTGCAGCCGTCGATGTTTTTTATTTTTAACGCTATCTCGATTTTAATTATCTGGGTGGGGGCTCACTACGTACAGTCTGGCAGCTTGCAGATTGGTTCGATGATTGCCTTTATGCAGTACGCACTGCTTATACTGACCTCCTTCATGATGATTTCGTTTATATTTATTCTGGTGCCGCGAGCAGCCGTTTCCGGTCAACGTATTCAAGAGGTTTTGCAGACCAAATCGCAAATTAATGACCCAGCTAAGCCCGTGCTGCTACAAGCCGGCCAGTCCATGGCTGTTGAGTTTAAGGACGTCTCATTTAGTTACGCTGGGGCCCAGGAGAAGGTGCTGCACAATATTTCCTTTAAAGCTGAACCGGGGCAATTAACGGCCATTGTGGGCAGCACCGGCAGCGGCAAGTCAACGCTGGTCAACCTGGTACCCCGGTTTTACGATGCCACCGACGGCCAAGTGCTAGTGGGCGGAGTCGACGTTCGTCGATTACGCCAGGCTGATTTACGCGAGAATGTCGGCTATGTGGCTCAAAAAAGCGTTTTATTCTCGGGAACAGTGGCTAGCAATATTGCCTATGGCCGCCCCTCGGCCGACCCGACAGAAATTAAGCAGGCCGCAAAAGTTGCCCAAGCCGATCACTTTATTAATAACTTAGATGGCAAGTACCAGGCAGCTATCTCGCAAGACGGCGGCAACGTGTCGGGCGGTCAGCGGCAGCGGCTGGCGATTGCTCGGGCGCTACTCAAAAAGCCGGCCGTCTACTTGTTTGACGACAGCTTTT
>JBDTKG010000045.1:0-4961 GCA_039935435.1 Saccharimonadales bacterium (SeqCode)
GCCACGGTAGCCTTGGCGGCCAGCAGCTCAGCGTCGTCTTACGGCGGTTTTGCCTGGGGCGGTTACGGAGCAATTTATAGCGGTAATGGTTATGATGCTGGTAACTGTACTTGGTGGGCGGCTTATCGGCGGGCCCAAGTTGGCAAACCAATCCCCAGTAACCTGGGTAACGCCAGCACCTGGAAAGTATTAGCTCAGCAGGCCGGTTTGGGCGTCAGCACGACTCCTCAGCAATACGCGGTGATTTGGTTTGCGCCTCGAGATTACTATGGCCACGTTGGTTTTGTAGAGTCCGTTGACTCCGACGGTAGCGTTAATATCTCCGAAATGAATGTTTATGGTTGGAACGTTGTAGACCACAAAACCATCCCAGCCAGCCAAGCCTCCTCTTACTACTACATATATTAAGCTGGACTAGCGGCCCCTATCTCTGTAACCTATAAGTAATGTTTGTAGATAAAGTTTTAGTTTCGGTTCAGGCGGGCGATGGCGGCGATGGCATCGTTAACTTTCGTCATGAAAAATATATCGACAAAGGTGGTCCTGATGGCGGCGATGGCGGTAAGGGGGGCGACGTGGTGCTGAAGGCCAGCCGAAACCAAAATACGCTAGCCACTTTTCGTTATCAAAAATTACTAAAAGCAGAGTCGGGTCAAGGTGGCACCGAACGTAAAAAGCATGGCCGCAGTGGTGGCGATTTAATTGTGGCTGTACCGGTTGGAACCATACTGTACGGTCAAGACGGCCAACCACTGGCCGACCTCACCCAAGATGGCCAGTCGGTTATAGTCGCTCAAGGTGGTCGTGGCGGTTTTGGTAATGCTCACTTTACATCGTCTACCAGGCAAACGCCCCGCATTGCCGAAAAGGGTGACAAGGGTCAACTTTTTGAGGCAACGCTGGAGCTCAAGATGATCGCCGACGTTGGTTTAGTTGGCTTGCCTAATGCCGGTAAATCAACTTTGCTGGCAGCTACCAGCAACGCCAAGCCAGAGATTGCCAACTATCCGTTTACGACTTTGCGGCCAAACCTGGGCATGGTCGACATTGATGGCAAAACCAGCATTTTGGTAGCCGACATACCGGGTCTAATTGAGGGGGCTAGCCAAGGTAAGGGGCTAGGCGATGACTTTTTACGGCACATCGAACGCACCAGCGTCATTATTCACATGATCGATGCTTATCAAGACGACGCTCCTAAGGCCTATAAAGAAATTCAGCACGAATTGGCCAGCTATAGCCAGGATTTATCCAAACGGCCGCAGCTGGTGGTGCTCAATAAAATTGATGGTTTAGACCAGGCTACGATTGATGATATTATGGCTCAGCTTCGTAAAGTTGTGCCGGCGCGTACCAAGCTGATGGCCATATCAGCGCAAAGCAAGCAGGGCGTAAAAGAACTGCTCTACGCCGTTAAGGCGATTGTGGCAAAACAACGTGCCAAGGATGCCGTATCGGCTCAGAAGCAGGCCGCCGCTTTGCCAGTGATTCGTCTTAAGCAAGATGATAGTTGGCGCATCGAAAAAGTAGATGAAACATTTGTGATTTACGGCCAAAAGATCGAGCGTTTTGCGGGCCGAACCGACTTTGGAAATATTCATGCTTTGCAGAGGCTACGTGACATTATGCGCAAAATGGGCATCACCAAAGAGCTTATAAAACGCGGCGTTGAGCCTGGCCAATCTTTTAAGATTAACGGCCACCCTACCATGGAGTATTAAACTGTGGCGGCCAGTCTCTTTTTCTATGACTTAGAAACAACCGGAGTTAATCCGCGCGACGGCCGGATTATGCAATTCGCCGGCCAGCGGACCGATATGTTCTTGAAGCCAGTCGGCCCGCCAGTCAACCAACTTATAAAATTGACAGACGAGATTCTGCCCCAGCCAGACGCCATCATGATTACCGGCATAACGCCTCAAAAGACGTTGGCCGAAGGAGTGACCGAAGCCGAATTCCTGAAACTTTTTTGGGCCGAGGTTGCTTCTCCAGGAACCATCTTTGTAGGTTTTAATAGTGTTCGCTTTGACGATGAGTTCATGCGCTTTACTATGTACCGCAATTTTCATGATGCGTACGAGTGGCAATGGCGTGACAAGCGCAGCCGTTGGGATCTGCTCGATGCTGTGAGGATGACGCGGGCATTGCGCCCGGAAGGTATAAAATGGCCAGTGGATTCTGAGGGCAAGGCAACCAACCGCCTAGAACTGCTGACGAGCCTTAATAATCTGGAGCACGCCGACGCTCACGACGCGTTGAGCGATGTGATGGCCACCATCGCTCTGGCCAGACTAATCCGTAATAAGCAAACTAAACTGTTTGACTATTTGCTGACGATGCGCGACAAGCGCTTGGTGGCCAAGCTGGTTAACACTAACCAACCATTTGTTTATACTTCTGGCAAGTATCCGGCTGAGTACGAAAAAACGACCGTTGTGGCTAAGGTGGCCGATCATCCTGAACAGTCTGGCGCCGCTTTGGTCTATGACCTGCGGCATGATCCAGCTGATTATGTCGATAAAACGGCCGATCAGCTGGCCGAACTGTGGCGTTACAAAAAAGATAATACCGCCCAGAGGCTTCCGGTTAAGACTATGCGCTTTAACCGGTGCCCAGCCATCGCGCCGCTAGGAGTATTGGACGAAGCCAGTCAGGAGCGCCTCCAAATCGATCTAAAAAAGATTGATCAGCATCATCACCAGTTAAAAAAAGCTGGCAGCGCCTTCGGCCAGAAACTACAACAAGCCGTTGAAATCTTAAATCAAGAACAACAAACTCGGCTACTGAGCAGCCCTCAGGACGTCGATGGGCAGCTTTATGATGGCTTTCCGGGCGACGGCGATAAGGTGACTATGCGCGCTGTGGTGGCGGCCGAACCGGCTGACCTAAGCCAGTTTACGGATAACTTGCAGGATCAACGTCTCAAGTCGTTGCTACCGCTATACAAAGCCCGCAACTTTCCTGACCAACTAAGTACCGAAGAGCGCGGTGCTTGGGAGGCTTTTCGGATTGATAGGCTCACAACGGGTGGCAAATCTAGCCGCCTGCAGCTTTACATGAACCGGTTAGCGGAGCTGGCGGAGTCTAAAAGCCTAACCACTAACAAGCGCTATCTGCTCGAAGAGTTACAGCTCTACGCAGAAAGTATTTTACCGTCGGCAGACTAGGCTTTATCTAGGGAACCGAGAGCAATGGTGTCGTAATGCTGTTGCAACTTTTGGCGCAACTGGGCTACATGCCGCATATGAAGTTTATAGCCAATCACTACCACGCCGATAATAACCAGTAGTGCAAACCAGCTAAAAGTAATTTGAAGATGAGTGCCTGGAATTTCTCCCAGCACAATTAGTTGTTCCATAACGTCGTCCCACTTAAGTTATTATCATTGTAAATCTAATAGCGCAAATGTCAAGTATCTTACTTAATACTTATGGTTTGTGGCAAATATTTATTGGTGTTTAGTGGCCCTTATAAATGTAATAACATTGTTATTACATTTGCTAGTGGACTGAATCTAACAGTCAGCCCTGGAAAATCAGCTTAAAAATCTGTATAATATGTAGCCCGATGAGAGACGAGATTATAGTTAAGGGTGCCCGAGAGCATAACCTCAAGAATATTGATGTGGCTATTCCGCGTAATCGTTTAGTGGTTATTACTGGGCTGTCTGGATCTGGCAAATCCTCGTTGGCGTTCGATACCATCTATGCTGAGGGGCAACGCCGCTATGTGGAGAGCCTTAGTTCGTATGCCAGGCAATTTTTGGGGATTATGGACAAACCAGATGTCGATCAGATTACTGGTTTGAGTCCGGCAATTTCGATAGATCAGAAGTCGACCAGCCGCAATCCGCGGTCCACGGTGGCCACGGTGACCGAAATTTATGATTATTTAAGATTGTTATATGCCCGGGTTGGAGTGCCTCATTGTCCAGTTTGCGGTAAGGCTGTTTCTCGGCAAACTAGCACGGCGATAGTTGATCAAATTGTCAGTAATAGCAACGGTGCCAAAATTATGGTATTAGCACCAATTGTGTTGGCTAAAAAAGGTGCCTTTGAGCATGTGCCCGAGCAGTACCAACGAGCTGGGTTTGCGCGGGCTCGAGTGGACGGCGTGGTTTATGCCCTCGATGAGTTTCCGGAGCTAGATAAAAATTATAAACACACTATCGAGATTGTGGTCGATCGCCTGGTTAACGATCAAGCCAGCCGGACCCGATTAACGCAGTCTGTGGAGCAGGCCCTAGAAGCAGCTGATGGGCGATTAGCGATTTACAACGCCGACAGCAGTGACCTCCACGAGTATAGTCTTAAATATGGCTGCCCCGACCACCCCGACGTTACTATTCCGGAGTTGGAACCGCGGACCTTTAGCTTTAACAGTCCGCAAGGGGCTTGCCCAGTTTGCACCGGTTTGGGTTCGCGCATGGAAGTCGACCCCGAACTAGTTATTCCTAACGGCCGTTTAACAATTGCCGAAGGCGCTATTCGGCCTTACAACCGGGTTAATGTCGATAATTGGTACATGAAGAAGCTGCAAGCGGTGGCCGATAGGTATCATTTTAGCTTGCACGTGCCCACCGGCCAATTAACGCCAAGCCAAATTGAAATGATTTTGTATGGAACGGGCCAAGAAACTTATCGTTTGTCGCTGGGCAGTGGTCGCTCCTTCGAGACTACTTACGAAGGTGTAGTGCCTAACCTGGAGCGTCGTCACAAAGAGACTGACAGTGAGTTTATGCGCCGCGACATCGAACGTTTTATGCAGGAGCGGCCTTGTCATGCTTGCGGTGGTCTACGGCTGCGCCCAGAAGTCCTTGCCGTGACAGTTGGCAAACAGTCAATTATGGATATTTGCCAATTATCGATCGACGAGGCTCTGCAGTTTTTTAATAATCTAAAATTATCTGCCAAGGATGCTAAAATTGGTGAACAGATTTTTAAAGAGATCGAAGCTCGGCT
>JBDTKG010000046.1:0-7548 GCA_039935435.1 Saccharimonadales bacterium (SeqCode)
TCCCGGTCCATCACCAAGATCACGCCCGGATCATTGATTCCGGTCAGATACCAAAAACTGCTATCCTGGCGAAACGTAAAAGTAACATCGCTATTCAGCTGCAAGAGCCCGTTAGCAGTAATAACGATTGGTGCGGTGCCCGTAAACAGGCTCCTCAGGCGCTGTCGATTGCCAGCAAAAAACTCCATCGAGATGTGTTCATACATAATTCAACCACTCATTATAACAGACCACGTCGCCCAAACCCGCACCCCCAAGTCGGGCAGAGTCCTCGGCCAACAATGATAATTGGCCTGCGGATGCCCTATTCGGGGCGTGCCCGTTTGGGCGGGCTCACTAAGTTTTGCGTTAATAAGGCGGCTATTTTGGGGCTAACGACTTTGTTGAGTTCGGCAGCGGGCGCCTGGCTGATGCCGCGGACCGATCCAAAGGTTCTTAATAGCTTTTTGCGCGTGGCTGGGCCAATGCCTGGAATGTCATCCAGCAGGCTGGACGATATACGTTTAACTTTGAGGACACTGTGATAGCTAACCGCAAACCTATGTGATTCATCTCGAATTCGTTGCAGGAGCTTAACAACATCTGAATTTTTAGGTAACAAAATAACCGTAAAGCGTCCGTTGTCAGTAACGATCGCTTGGTTAGCCCGCAAGGCCTCTAGGTTAATTTGCAAATTGGAACGCTGGTTATCTACCACGATTTCTTCTTCGCGCTTGGCAAGACCGATCATCGGCATAGACAGCCCGGCAGCGTCGCGGGCCTTTAAGGCAGCGTCAAGTTGCCCCTTGCCTCCGTCTATCAGGAATAAGTCTGGCAAGGTCCAGGCCCGTCGATTCTTGTCGCTCAGTCGCCGGCCAATAGCTTCGTTCATGTGCGCAAAATCGTCATTCCCAGGAAGCCGCATTTTGAATTTTCGGTACTGAGTTTTGTCGGGAATACCGTTTGTAAAGACCACCATACTAGCTACCGTGTCGGTGCCTTGCATATGGCTAATGTCGTAGCCTTCGATGCGCCGCGGAGCAGCCGGCATGCCAAGCATTTGAGCCAGCCCAAACAAAGCTCGATCTTTGCTAATATCCATAAACTCCTTGTCGGAAAAGATGATTTGTCGACTAAGCCCTTTCAGTGCAAATAGCTGATTACGGGCCTGAGCAGCGGCCTCAAAGTGTCCTTGTTTGGCAAATTGTTGCATCTCCTTTTCGACCTGTTTAATCAACTGCTGACGCTCACCTTTTAGATATTTGATGAGCTTGCGCAGATTAGCGCGGTAATCGACCAGGCTGGTCTTATCTTCTTCTAAACCCGGGCATAAACCGAGGTGATAAAACAGACAAGCCCGCTTTGGTACCGACGAGCTGTGGGTGGAATATGGAAAAGCCTTGCGCAAAAAGCGCATGGCCCGTTTAACAGCGACGGTATTAAAATAGGGCCCAAAATATTGGGCACCGTCGTCTAGCGGCCGATGAGTGTAGCTAACAGTTGGGTGGTCAGCTTTATAGTTGATCCGTACGTAACTACTACTTTTATCGTCGCGCAGCAGAATATTGTAACGTGGCAAGTTGCGGCGCACCTGCTCGGCCTCCAAGAATAGGGCATCGATTTCGCTGTCCACTGTAATCCAGTCAACATCGGCAATTTCTTTAACTAAGGCATCGGTTTTGGCGTCACGAAAACGACTAGCCTGAAAATACTGACGCACCCGGTTACGCAGATTTGCCGCTTTGCCAATATAAATAGTTCGGCCTTGTTTATCCTTATGAAAATAAACACCTGGCTCTTTTGGTAGCTGCTCCAACTTCTTAGACAATTGTAAATTCATAGCTCTATTATACGACGAATCGGGCTACAGTGCGGCCAACAGTTTGTGGTCGACGCAGCGATTATGAACGGCTGCACAATCTGGGCAAACCAATACCAAACGATTACAACTTTTGTCGGCGCAGTTGATGAACTGACTGGTCTTCGACTGACAATGAACACAGTGGCCAATGTCTTTAGCATTGCTAGAAAACCGGTGATTCATACGTCCGTCGAAAATGTACAAATTACCCTCCCAGTAGCCGTCATCGCCATAAGCTTCGCCGTATTTAACGATGCCCCCATCCATCTGGTAGACCTCTTTAAAGCCGCGGTTCTTCATTAAAACACTGAGGATTTCGCAGCGAACGCCGCCCGTACAATAAGTAACAATTGGTCGCTCTTTGATGGCATCGTATTTGGGATCTTCAATTTCTTTCAGAAAGTCCTGGGTAGTTTTGACGGCTGGAACAACAGCCTCTTTGAAACGGCCTACTTGGGCCTCGTAACTATTGCGGCCATCAAAAAAGATTACCTCATCGCCGCGTTCCTCAATCAGCTTGTGCACCTGCGCCGGCTTTAGGTGTACGCCGCCATTCTCGACACCGCGCTCACTGACCACCAACTCGTCAGCAGCCTTAAAAGCCACTAACTCGTCCCGAACCTTGACCGATAATTTAGGGAACTCTCCGCCCTGGCCGTCGCTCCATTTGTAAGTAATGCCCTTGAAGGTCACGGAGCGGTTCATTTCGCGCTTGTACTCACGCAAGTTTTCGATGTCGCCGGCCAATGTGCCGTTTATACCGTGAGGGCTAACGATAATGCGGCCCTTCAAATCTAGACGACTGCAAAGTTCGCGCTGCCAGCGCATTGTTATGCCCGGGTCGGCTAACGGTACAAATTTATAGTAAAGAATCACCTTATTCATAATCTTATTATACCTAGCCCAACAACCAAGCAGCAAAAATTATGGCCAATATAACTGCAGCCACCAGCCAGCCTGATTTTTTTGATACCAATTTGGTAGAGCTATGTTTAATTTTCTGTTTGCTAATTTGGGGTTGGTTAATGGCTGTTTCATTTGAGCCAGGCATAGTAAGATTCAAACTTTTTGCGTAACTGGCGTAATCGGGCTGGTTTTGAACGCCCCCACCGGCATCATTATCAGGCGGTTCAGGTTGAGACTCTGCACTGTAAATGTTTTCAGTTTGTCGTTCTGCCGAGCGTAACGACTGACTAATTAACTTTTCGTGACTTTGACCGCGCAAGTAAATCTTAATTATTTGACGTAGGTGGCGTTCGTCCAGTCGATTTTCTTCATACAATTTGCGTAGATTAGTCCGTTCTACCCGGACGTTCTCGGCTAACCGCAACACCGCCGCAATGCTAGCCGTCTCGGCGCTAAAAGGCTTTGGTTGCTCTAAAGTCTGTACTTCAGGATGTTTGCTGCCGGCTTTTTCAGATCCGGCTTGAGCAGTTTGAGGTCGCTCAGGCAGAACAACTAGCTTACCGATCTTTTCTGACTGAGCAGCGTCGGGCACCGGTTGTTCTTTTTCAGCATTAGCAATTGCTAACCGGCGAATTTTGGTTTCACGTTCGGTAATCTGACTATGCAGTTCACTAACTTGTTTCTGGAGCTTTTCCTGCACCGGCTTCATCTTTGCTTCGGTATTTAAGCGGCCTCGTCGCCGACCAATTAAGTAACCGACTATACCACCGCCTAAAACGTACTTGGCGTGATTATGGCCACGTTCGGCGGCCAATGCTGGTACCGACGTCATATTAGGTGACGGGCTATTTGTACCTGGTATTGGCGGCAGCGGCGGCACTGATGCCGGTGGTCTTGGCGGAGTCGGCGGATTCGGAATCGACTCATCTTCCAGGCCCATAGGCAATTCGGGCTGGTGTTCATCTGGCTCGGTTTCCTGATGAGGCTCACCGTCTGCTTCTAGCTCATCATAGCCTAATTCGTCGATAGTTTCCTCAAGTGCGGAATCTAACATTTCCGGGGCCATTGGTTGCCCTTCTTCCAACCTAGCCTGAAGGTTGTCCAGCAAGGCATCATTGGCCAATGCGGCTGCCTCGGCCGCCGTATCAGGAACAGTGCTTAATTCTGCCTGGATGTCTTCGCCGCGCTGGGCAATGTAGTCCTTTGCGACTTCAGTCTTCTCGTCATCAGCCAGCTTTTCTAGTGGCGGTTGATCGGCTACCTCTGCCTTATTGGCTGAATTGTTGGCTGCTTCCTTGGACTCTTTAGCTTTTTTGCTTTCAGACTTCTTTTTTTTAGAGTCTTTGGACTCCGAAGATGACTCGCCATCACCTTGGGGAGCTACAAAATCGTGACCATCATTAGCAGCATTTTCCATACGAATTTATTCTAGCACCCTCGGCTTGTAAGAGCGCTCGAGACAAGACTATTCGTCTTTGGCGGTCTCTTTGCTAGCCTCAGCACCTTCGGTTGGTTGAGCCACTTCGGCATCAGGGTTGGCAGCGGCTTCGGCGGCAGCATCGGCGGCTTCAGCTTCTTCGGCAGCAGCAGCTTGGACGGCAGCTGATTCTTCAACTACAGCTAGAGCGTGCTCGGGCTCAGTAATAATCTCAACGCCGGCTGGAACAATAATGTCGGACACATGCAGTTTGTCGCCAACTTCGGTTAAGCCGGAAATATCGACAGTCACTTCGTTTGGCAGGTCTTTTGGCAAGGCCTTAACTTCGACCGTATCAATTTGGCGCAGCACCATTAGGCCGGCTTTTTCGGCTTCGGCATCACCCAAGAAGGTGACTGGAACTTCGGTCTCAACAGCCTTGTTTTGCTCAATGGCATTAAAAACGATGTGGCGCAGTAGGTTTTTGCGTGGTTCAAAGTCGACATCCTTAATTAGTGCAAGGTATTTCTTGCCGTCAACGGTCAGATTAACCGGGTGATGCTTGCCGGCCTGCTGATATATCTTAGACAGCTCAACGTAAGGAGCCATGACATGAATCGATGGCTTGCCATGATCATGAATGACAGCCGGCGTTTGGCCTTGACGGCGTAAATTCTTAACACCCTTGCCTACTACTTCTCGGCTAAGTAGAGTTATCGAAATATCCTGTTGATCGGTCACGCGGCCTCCTTGATGGTTGGTTTGCTCAATTGCTGATTAGTATTATAACAGATAACGGGCTATCTGTTGCCTGTTTATAACAGTTACCGGGCTAGACGTTGCTGTGCTTTCGGGTTAAGCTAGCAGGACAGATGCTAGGCATAAACATTAATCAATTCTTACAAAGTGCTGGAGTGATTACCGGATTGTTGCTAATTGGCGGCATTGTCTTCGCCGAATCGGGCCTACTGATCGGCTTTTTTTTGCCTGGGGACACCCTGCTTTTTACGGCCGGTTTTTTTGCCGCCCAAGGCAAACTACCTCTGGGCTGGCTGATTTTGGTGGTTGTACTAGCGGCTGTCATTGGCGATAGCGTCGGCTACAAAATTGGTCGTCGCACTGGCCATCGCATCTTCCGCAAGAAAGACGGCTTGTTGTTTAGGCAGGAGTACATCGCTAAAGCCGAAGCCTTCTACGAGGTCCACGGTGGAAAAACCATCATATTGGCTCGATTTATACCAGTTATTCGCACTTTTGCACCCTTGATAGCCGGGGTTGGCAAGATGCCCTATCGCCGCTTCTTATCTTTTAACATTGTCGGTGCGGCAATCTGGGGAGCCAGCGTTGTCTTGCTCGGCCACTGGCTTGGCAGTCGAATACCCAATATCGATCATTACCTGCTTCCGGCCGTTTTGCTGGCCACCGTCTTCACCTTTAGTCCAATGCTGCTGCATATTGTCCACGATGTCGAGCTACGTCGCAAACTTATCGGCAAGCTAAAACGCAGCCCCAAATAGCCCTTAAGATAACAGGTGTTTGAGATATTTACCGGTAAATGACTGGTTATTATTGGCTATCTGCTGCGGTGAGCCCTCAGCAATAATTTGACCGCCACCGTTGCCGCCTTCTGGACCCATATCAATTATATGATCGGCCGACTTGATTACGTCCAGATTATGTTCAATGATCACCATGCTATTACCGGCGTCAACTAAAGCATGCAAGACGTGCAGTAACTTCTTGACATCAGCCATGTGCAACCCGGTAGTAGGTTCGTCCAAAATGTAGAGAGTCCGGCCGGTGGGACGGCGCGACAGCTCACTGGCTAATTTAATACGCTGAGCCTCGCCGCCGCTTAGCGTCGTAGCTGATTGACCCAAACGGATATAGCCCAAACCAACATCAACCAAGGTTTGCAGCTTGCGAGCAATGGCCGGCAGATTGGTGAAAAATTCCAATGCTGATTCGCAAGTCATCTCCAGAACATCACTAATAGTTTTGCCCTTGTAGTGGATCTCTAGTGCTTCGCGGTTATAGCGCTTGCCATGACAAACTTCGCAAGGCACGTAAACGTCGGGCAAAAAGTGCATCTCAATTTTAATAATGCCGTCCCCTGCGCAATTTTCACAGCGGCCGCCGCGGACGTTAAAACTAAATCGGCCAGCTTTATAACCCCGCAGCTTAGCTTCGGGCGTATTAGCAAATAGTTCGCGTATAGGCGTAAACAAGCCAGTGTAAGTGGCCGGATTAGAACGCGGCGTGCGGCCAATGGCCGACTGATCGATAATAATGGCTTTGTCTAGTTCTTTAAGGCCTTCGATGTCATCGTGTCGCCCGGGCACGGTATTGGCCCGGTGCAAACGAGCCAACAACTCTTTTGCCAAAATGTCATTAATCAGGCTTGATTTGCCCGAGCCAGAAACACCTGTCACCAAAACCATCTGACCTAATGGTATAGTAGCGGTTATATTTTTGAGATTGTTCTCTCTGGCGCCTTTAATAATCAGCTGCTTACCGTTGCCTTTGCGACGTTTTTTAGGCACTGCCACCGACACCTCTCCGCGCAAGTACTGTCCGGTTATGCTGTCTTTAACCTTAGCCACCTCGGCCGGCGTGCCTGCCGCTACGACCTGGCCACCATGAACACCAGCGCCTGGTCCAATGTCTAGTAAATAGTCGGCCGTTCGAATCGTTTCCTCATCGTGCTCAACCACAATCACGGTATTTCCTAAATCACGCAGATGTTTGAGCGTTTTGATAAGCCGTGCGTTATCGCGCTGGTGCAGGCCAATCGATGGCTCGTCCAAAATATACAGAACGCCCATTAGTCCGGAGCCAATCTGTGTAGCTAAGCGAATACGCTGAGCCTCACCGCCCGATAAGGTAGCCGCACTGCGCAGAAGGTTTAGATAGTTTAAGCCGACGTCCTGCAAAAACTGCAGCCGAGCTTCGATCTCTTTAAAAATCTGTTCACCAATTTTAGCATCCTTGGCAGATAATTTTAGATTATTAAAAAACTGCAGAGCCTCGTCGATAGACAGCTGGCAAATGTCCATAATTGACTGCTTGCCGACTGTCACGGCCAAGACTTCTGGGCGCAGCCGTAGCCCACCACAAGCATGACAAGGACGTTCCTGCATAAAACGTTCGATGTCGCGGCGCATAAACTCGCTATCGGTCTCTTTGTGACGACGCTCCAAGTTGGGCACGACGCCCTCGTAAGTAGTCTCGAAGGAGCGACCACTGCCCAGCGATAAGCGATAAGTTTCTTGGCCCGTGCCATACAAAATCATTTCAATTTGGCTCGGCGTTAACTGGCCGGTGGGCACGTGCAAGCTAAAATGATACCTATCGGCCACTGCCTGCAGCTTTTTCATGTACCAAT
>JBDTKG010000047.1:0-6153 GCA_039935435.1 Saccharimonadales bacterium (SeqCode)
AGCCAACTGCTTACGGCACTGATAAAGATGTTATTTTTTCCGGCCTATTAACCTCGAAGCCAATTGACTATGATAGTCAGGTAGCTGGGCTACCAGAAGAGGTCAAGCTGAGAAACGTTAATGGTTCACGCTATACGGATATATCGCGTTTCTTGAATAACTTCGAGCCGATTAACAAGTTTCGGGCTCAACGTTTTGCTAAAACCTAGCCTTTAAACGACAGTGACTTCGGTGCGGCGGACGGTTTTGCCGGTAAAACGGCGAACTTTTCGGGTTGTGTAGGTGACGATGCCATCGCGGTCGGCGTGAATGGTGAAGTTGCGGCTCAGTTTGGTGCCTTTGCCAGCGCGCTTGGTCAGGCCCACTTGGCGGACGATGACTTGACCGACAGATACTTTTTGGCCACCAAATAGCTTAACACCCAGGCGTTGGCCCGGACTATCGTGGACATTTTTGGCGGTTCCGCCGGCTTTGACGTGTGACATATTATTTCTACCTAATTCCTGCCTAGATTACTTGCGTTCGATGACTATCAGCTGGCGAGCCACAACTTGGCCCGGTCGGTGATAGACTAGTTCATCATTGCGAGCATGAACAAAACTGAGCTGAGTATACCCCAAATCGGCCAACGAATCAAGCGTTTTAAGGTGTAAAAAGCCATTATTGCTGGCCCAGGCCGGCACTGCCAAGCAGGCTCTTAGACCAGGCGCTGTTTGTTTGGCCAGATTTTGCAGAAATTTACGCAAGATGGTGTCGACATCACGGCTAACTTTGCTGAGCACCTCGGCGTTGGGTTGAGCCGAGAAGGGCCGTCCTAGGTAAGTTTCACCGGCCACTACTTCAAAGTGCACTGGCCAATGGTGGCTGGTGGCATCGCCTGCCTCTAGAGGAGTGGGGTCGCTTGGCAAATGCCAGCGCTGCCGCAACCAGTCTAGGTTGGCTTGGCTGTATTCGATCATTCGAGGCTCTAAATCGCTGCCGTAAGCTTGGTAGCCCATCAACAGTGCCTCTTGTAAAACGACGCCCGTACCGCAAAAGGGGTCCAAAACCACTGTTTCGGCGCTGGGCGGGGTAGAGCCGGTGGCTAGGTTGACGATGGTTTGGGCCAGCTTGGGAGGCAGCATTCCCACCTTGGCATCACGTTTGGGGCGAGCTTGGTCGCGGGCGGCATAGGCGGCAATGTCTTGAACGGCTGTGGTCTGGGCCAGGATCGTCTTCTGGCCATGGCGGATCAGTAGTAATTCTAAACCGGTGGGGCCGGTCAGCTGGTTGTGGATAACTTGGGCGGCGTTGAGCTGGCTTTCGGTATTGGGGATAACTCGAACCGAGCGGCCATTTCTTTTAATAATTTTTTTGAGTTCTAGGCAACTTCGGCCAATGGTGGCTGGCTTGGTAGGTAAACCGTAAACACTTAAGCCAAATCTAACTTTTCCTTCTGGTAAATTGCGTAAATATTGGGGCAGGTTATCGGCAATGTACTTGATGAGCCGGGGCCAGTCGGTGCTATTGATACTACTTAGCAGGCGAGCTACTTTAACGGTGCCGCCTAAACGATCGATTTGCACTTGCTGGGTTGGCAGGTCAACAATAACGGCCTGTTGGCCGACCGGCTGCATAGACTTGGCGCCGTACAGACTTTCTAATTCGGCTCGGCCTAGGGCCGGCTGTCGACCTAAAACGGCCACCGTTTGTTCCATGGGTTTAAGTATAGCTTAACTGTCGATTTTTGGGTTATAATAAAGCTAAATGAGCGATGCTGATAAGAAAAAACGCTGGAAGCTGATCCTGAATATCGTCACGGTAGTGGCGTTGCTGGCACTGGGCTACGCCATTCGGCACCAAATCCTGGACACCATCGATAATTTAGGTAAGGTTAACGCTTGGGCGCTGCTGCTGATGCTACCGATTGAGCTTTGGAACTACGATGCCTACTCACGCATGTACCGTTACCTTTTTGCTAGGTTAGGGGACAAAGTTAGCTACAAAGACATGTTTAAGGTGTCGCTGGAGCTAACTTTAGTTAATCATGTTTTCCCCAGCGGCGGCGTATCGGGTTTTTCATACTTTAGTTTGAGGATGAAAAAGTTGGATGTTAGCCCCGGCAAGTCAACGTTGGTGCAGACAATCAAGTTAGTTATGTTGTTTGTCTCGTTTGAGGCGCTGCTGTTAATTGGCTTGTTGTTCTTAGTGCTGGGCGGACATGTTAGCAACCTGACCATATTGGTAGCTAGTTCGGTGGCCACCTTGCTTTTGGTGGGAACGGCTGGGGCAGCCTTCCTTATTGGGAGTGAGACACGTATTAACAGCTTCTTTACCTATGCCACTCGGGCTATAAATCGGCTGATTAAAATTGTCAGACCTAAGCACCCCGAGACGATAAACATTGCCAAGACCCAGCAAACTTTTAAAGAACTACACCAAAATTATCTTTTAATTAAGAAGGACTACAAGCAGTTATTGCCACCGTTAATGTTTGGTTTCTTTGCCAATTTAACTGAGGTTTTAGCCATTTATGTGGTCTACATTGCCTTTGGCCACTGGGTAAACCCTGGAGCTGTTATTTTGGCTTACGCGGTAGCTAATTTCGCCGGCTTGATTTCGGTTTTGCCTGGTGGGGTAGGCGTTTACGAAGCATTAATGACGGCCGTTCTGGCAACCGCTGGCGTTTCGCCGGCCATCAGCCTACCAGTCACAGTTATGTATCGAGTTGTTAATATGACCATTCAGATTATTCCGGGTTACTACTTTTACCACAAGAGCTTGCACGATTCGCCCACTTCAATCAGTCCCGCGGAAGGTTAACTTTTATGGAACCGGTAATTTTAGGCGTCACCGACTTTGTGGCCATTCTCAATCAGACCTTTGAGCTGGCTTATCCTAATTTAATAATTCAAGGAGAATTGGCTAATTTTCGAGTGAGCAAGGGGCGCTGGCTATATTTTGACCTGAAGGATCAGACAAGTAGTGTTAAGTTTTTTGGGACGGTACATCATTTGCCAGGCCCACTGGAGGACGGCATGATGCTGCAAGTCCGAGGCAATCCACGATTGCATCATCTGTATGGTTTTAGTGTCAATGTGGTTAGTCTACGGCCAGTTGGAGAGGGGTCATTGCGCCAGGCGGCAGCACTGCTCGAGGCCAAATTGCGCGGCGAAGGGTTATTTGCCACCGAGCGCAAGCGGCCGCTGCCGTTTCCACCCCAGACAGTCGGCCTGATAACCTCTGGTCAGTCGGCAGCTTACGCCGACTTTATGAAGATTTTAGGCAGCCGTTGGCCGGGTGTGCGGGTTAGCCTGGCCGATGTTCAAGTGCAAGGTGAGCCGGCTGTTGACCAAATTGTGGCAGCTTTGACCCATTTTAACGGCTTGGCCGAGCCACCCGACGTTTTAGTGCTGACTCGGGGCGGTGGCAGCGCCGACGACTTAGCCGCTTTTAGTAACGAATTAGTCACTCGGGCCGTGGCCGCCAGTCGCATTCCTACTTTGGTGGCCATTGGTCACGAGATTGATATTAGTTTGGCCGAACTAGCGGCCGATCAGCGGGCCAGCACTCCCAGTAATGCCGCCGAGCTACTGGTGCCCGATAGCCAGCAGGTAAAGCTTCAGCTGGATGTCAGTCAGGCCCAGCTGGGTCAGCTGCTGTCGGCTCAGGTGAGTGGCGCCCAGCACCGGCTAGCCATGATTAGGGCTCAGCTCGTTGAGCTCTTAGCTACTAGGTTGGCGACGGCCCACCAGGATGTACAGCTTAAGCGGCAACTGCTGGAAGCCTTTAACCCGCAGCGCCTTCTGCGGCAGGGGTATGCTTTGGTATATACAGGATCCAAACTGGTGCGTAGCAGCCGGGACCTAAAAATTGGCCAAGATATTAACTTAAGATTAACTGACGGCTCAATTGCGGCTCAGATTACTGGCAAGGCTGTACAATAGAACTATGGCCAAAATTGATTACCACGCCCTAAACCAAGAATTACAGACCATTTTGACGGCCCTAGAGTCCGATGATTTAGATATTGAGGCTTCGATTGTCCAGTATAAGCGCGGCATGGAGATTGTCAGCCAATTGCAAGCCTATCTAAAAAGCGCCCAAACCACTGTCGACAAGGTTAAGGCTAGCTGGAAGTGAGCCTACCGCAGTGAATTGGCTGTTTCTGGCGGTCATCATTTTTACGATTTTATTTGGCGTGGTAGTCTTGGTCGGTGCCCCATATCTACCTACACTGCGGCCCCAAACCATCGCTGCACTCGAACTGTTAAATCTGCGGCCTGGCCAAACGCTACTAGAGCTGGGTAGCGGCGACGGCCGCGTTATGCGGGCTGCGGCCGCCCGCGGCCTAACAGTGGTCGGTTACGAGCTTAATCCGTTATTGGTACTGGTCAGCCTGGCCGTAACTTGGCGTTATAGGCGCCAGGTGAGGGTGGTCTGGGGCAACTTTTGGCGGGCTGACTGGCCAGAAACAGACGGCATTTTTGTCTTCCTGCTTGATAAATATATGCAAAAGTTGGATAAAAAAGTTATCCAAAAACAGCGTCGCCAAAACAAACCAATTAAATTAGTTAGCTTTAGCTTTAAAATACCCGGTCGCACCATCGATTCTCAGCAATCGGGCCTGTTCTTGTATCGATACTACTAAATACTTGCTGTAACCGCTGTTTTTGTATACCATGAGCGGTATGAGGAAGCCACTGCTAATCCCTTTAATTGTGACCGGCCTATTATTTGTGGCAGCTGTAGCCTTTGCGGCCTGGGCTTTTATGGGTCGCCAAGATTACAAAGATAATAGTGACCAGAAAGTTACCGCCGCTGTTCAGGTTGCCCAGCAGCAAACTAGTGATCAAAAGGACAAACAATTTGCTGCCGCCGAAAAGCTGCCTCTACGAACTTACACTGGTCCAGCGCCTTACGGTAGCCTCAAGATTCAGTATCCCAAAACTTGGAGCGTCTACGTTAGCGAACTGACAGACTCTAGTAAACCTATCGACGCTTACTTTAATCCCGGTTTTGTACCGGCCACCGGACAGGACGGGGTAGTCTATGCGCTTCGAGCCCAGATTAGTAGCCAGCTTTACTCCGATGTCGTTAGCTCATTCCAGTCGTTTATTAAGGCCGGCAAACTGACCGCCACGCCCTATATTCCGGTCAACGAGACTTCGGTAACAGGGCTAAGGCTGGATGGACAACTGACTTCCAAGGTTACCGGCAGCATGGTAGTGCTGCCAATCCGTGACAAGACTCTTGAGATTTGGACTGAATCGCCGCAGTTCGTCAACGACTTTAACACTAACATTTTGCCCAACTTCACCTTTAGTAAGTAGTTAGCCGCAACTCCGCCTAGTGCTATACTAGTCCATATAGACTTGAAATCCTTAGGGGGATATGGCTTTGGCGATGGCATCTACGACCACCAGCGAACGATTATTACGGGCTTTGGCAGAAGAGCTCAAATTGCCGTTGTTGCAAATTGCCCACCAAAGTGAGGCCGCACAAGGGTCAGAAGCGGCCACCGAGGCGCTGCAGGCCATTGGCTTGTCGGCCGCACAGGCTCTATGGTTTGTCGATACATATTTGCTCAGCCAACAGCTCCAACAGGCTAGCCTAAACCTGGAGCCAGTGGCCGTATCGGCCGTTTTGGACGATGCCGCTCATAGCTTGAGTGGCCTGGCCAAGCAGTACGGCTGCCATCTCGAACTTCAGCTTAGCGGACGATATGGTCCGGTTATGGCTCACCGGCAGGGACTGCAGGCCGCTATGGTAGGGCTGGGGACTAGTTTGATTGGCGCCGGGCAGGCGCAGCCTGGCCAGCGCCTGGTATTGGCTGGCCATAAAACGCGCGGCGGCGTGGTGGCGGGGGTTTTTAGCGCCACCAACAACCTGAGCCAAACCGGCTTTCGGCGCGGCCAGGCGCTGTACGGCCGGGCCGGCCAACCCTTGCCCGAGTTTAGTTCGCAGGCCAGTGCTGGCATCTTTATGGCCGCCGAGCTGCTGAGTTCCATGCAGAGCCGCCTACGGGTAGCTCATCATCATAAATTAACTGGTCTGGCGGCAACCCTGTTGCCCAGTTACCAGTTGGCCCTGGTTTAGCCGCCGATGTCCACAATCTTACTAATGGAACCAGACCGGCTGCTGGCTGCCAGTTATCAGGCCGTTTTGCAGCGC
>JBDTKG010000048.1:0-1648 GCA_039935435.1 Saccharimonadales bacterium (SeqCode)
GCGGCTATTGCCAAGCGCTCCAAGGCTGGGCGATCGTAACTAATATCGTTCGCCCGCAACCAGCTAGCCAACAGTTCCTTTGCCACGGCGTGTGGCAAACTTATGAACCAACCCCTGTCTAGCTGGCCAGCTACCGGCTGCAAGTGCAGCCAGTTAACCAATTGCTGATCGGCACTGCGGTTGAGGCCACTGGCCGTCTTGATGTAGTCCGTCAATTGCAGACGTTCGGTTTCCGTAAAACGGCTTAGTAAGTTGTGACGAACATAATTGCGCAGATAGCTATCGTCCTGGTTGGTGCTGTCCTCATGCCAACGCAAATTTTGATCGCGGGCATACGCTACTAATTGCTTTTTATCGGTATGCAGCAGCGGCCGAACAATCAACGCACCGCTTTTTAGAGAGCTTAGGCCGCGGCGGCCAGTGCCCCGCAGTATATTAATAATAGCTGTTTCTAGCCGGTCGTCGGCATGATGAGCAGTGATGACGGCTTGAGCCTCAGCGAGCTGGCGAACTTTATGTAAAAATTGGTAGCGGGCTTGGCGAGCCAGCGCTTCGCTGGCGCCCGGCCCCAACTCAGCCCGGTCGTAGACAAACGGCAAATTATGGGCCGCCGCTAAACTCTGCACAAATATACGGTCGTTCTTAGAGTCGGTGCGAATTCCATGATCAAAATGAGCTACAGTCAATTTTAGTCCAGGCAGATCGGCTAGCAAATCTAGCAAAACCACCGAGTCAACACCGCCTGACACGGCCAAAATATAACGGCCGGGCTTAATCCGGATAACTGGTTTGGCAGCCGGCATTATAATTGGCGCTTAAGCTTCATGGTTTTAGTATAGAACATGTTGCGCCAGCAGTTTAGCTAACGCTTTTGGTCATGAATGACAACTGGCTTAAGACCAGCTAAGGTTCGACTGTTGGCATCATAAAAAACAATGTCATTAACCTTAAGGTGCGCCAGTAACTGGTGCACCCGATCTTTATGTTTAGGCAAGTCGCCCTGCTGAACACTATCACCGAGTTGATAGGCTTTAAAAAATCGATCTAGGCTGGGCGGTGGCAGAAGATAGCCCGCCAGCAAAGCACTGATTAGCTCCGTTTCGATACCGGCACCGACACTAATTGTTTTGTTAAAAAAAGCTTGCCCGTCGACTTCTATATCAAGGTAATTAGGCTCAAAACCAAGTAACTTGGCGACACGCTCAGTTTCTCGGTTAACTTGGCGCTGATTAGTCACATGTATAATTCGCTGGCTACGCTGGCTCCAGTCAGCACGGCTAAACTCGGTAAATCGTTGCTGAGTCGGCATTTCGGCAGCTCTTAAAGTGGTACGGCCTACACCCCTTGCACCATCAACAGTGGACCGCTCACCTGAATGGTCGGTGTCCAGCGCTATCGACCTTCTGGTCCGGGACCGAGTCCTAACGGCTTTTGCAGGTTGAGGCTGACGAGAGATTTCTAGGCCCAGCTCGTAAGGGTACTTGTAAGGTTCGTCCTTGGCTTTCGAAGCCAGTTCGCTAACTTGGGCAGTGCTAAGCAGAAGTTGCTGGGCAACATCGGCTAACGCCTGTTGTTCTTTGTAGTCATTCGGAAAGGCCTTAGCAATTGCCGACAGCTGGCCATAACTAAAGTAATAATCCGGGTGTTT
>JBDTKG010000049.1:0-7167 GCA_039935435.1 Saccharimonadales bacterium (SeqCode)
GTTGTGGAGTAGGCATGATGCACAGTCTGATCGATGGTAGTGGCCAAAGTTTCGGCGGCAATTGTGGAACCGTGCTCGGTAATGGTCTGAGCCAGCAACTTGTCTTGGGTTATCAAGCCTAGATTAATGCGATCATCAACCTGTAAATCGGCTTTTTTGCGCGAAGCCTGAATGGAGCGAACTATCTCGCGCATCTGCCCTTCCCGCTTGAGTTGATCTGTCAGTTTAACGTCTAGCTGGCAAAAATGCGACTGACTGCCAGCTTTTTGGGTTTCAGTTTTAATAATCACCTCTTTAACATTAACTTCTTCGGCAATGATGGTTAGTAGCTCGGCACTAAACTGGTCTTTTTCGGCAAAAACAGTTAGGCACGACAGAGGTTGCCGAACTTTAATGCCGACCTCGGCCCGCTGGGCTAGGCCTTGGTTGATTACTTCGCGGGCTCGAGCCATCTGGTCCAAAACAACCGTATCGATATGGCCCGCAACCGGCCAGTCGCTGAGATGAACCGAAGCGGGCAGCTGCGTACCACCGACTAGTTGATGCCAGAGGTAATCGGGCAAAAACGGGGCAATTGGAGCCAGCAACTGACAGATTCGGAGCAAGGTATAGTGCAGTGTGGCGTAGGCCTGCTGCTTGTCGCTGTCGTCCTCACTCTTCCAAAAACGGCGCCGTGAGCGGCGGACATACCAGTTGGAGCAGTCGTCGAGCAAATCGACAATGGGACGAGTGGCTTTATCGAGCCGATAATTGTCCATAGCCTCGGTCGTTTCGATAATTGCCTGGTTGAGGCGAGCCATCATCCACTGGTCTAAAACGTTACTACTATGAGGCTGCACCAGTGGCGCCGACGGTTTATAGCCATCGACATCGGCGTACAATTTGTAAAAACTAAAGATGTTATTGACGGTCATGAAAACCTTGCGCTGCACATCGCGCAAAAAGTCGGTGCTAAAACGGACGTCCTCGCCGTTAACAATTGGACTGCTAGCCATAAAGAAGCGCAGACTATCTACACCGTACTGGTCGAATATTTCGTCCATAGGTGCGTAATTCTTTTTGCGTTTGCTGAGTTTTTCGCCATCGGCCGCCACTACCCAACCACTAGTGATAACGTTTTGGTAGGCTGGCTTATCAAAAAGTGCTGTGGCCAGGACGTGCAAGGTGTAAAACCAGCCGCGAGTTTGGTCTATAGCCTCGGCAATAAAAGTGGCCGGGAAACGTTTATCCCAATTTTGATTATTTTCGAAGGGATAATGATCCTGAGCATAGGGCATGGAGCCGCTCTCGAACCAACAATCGAAAACTTCCGGTATGCGCCGGGCAATTTTGCCAGAATCGGTTCTGACCTCGACATCATCGATATATGGACGATGCAAATCGGCCACTTTGCTGGGTTCCACGGCTCTTTTTTTGAGTTCTTCGACACTGCCAATAACGATAATTTCGCCGTCATCTGTCACCCACACTGGTAGTGGCGCTCCCCAAAAACGGTTGCGGCTAATTCCCCAGTCGCGGGCATTCTCTAACCATTTACCAAAACGCCCAGTTTTGATGTGTCCCGGCGTCCAGTTGATTTGTTGGTTGTTTTTAACCAGCTGGTCTTTAACATCGCTAACCTTCACTAACCAGCTATCGGTGGCGTAATAAAGTAACGGCGTGTCGCAGCGCCAACAGAATGGATAAGTATGCTTAAAAGTTTGGGCCGAATAGATGCTTCCCTGCTTGGTCAGGTACTCGATAATAGGTTTGTCGGCCTGTTTGAAGAATTTGCCAGCGATGTCACCAGGTACGCCGGCGTCGGTAACAATGTGGCCATTTTCGTCGACAGTTAAAAGCACTGGCAGCCCTTGGGTCTGGCCCAAATTTAAGTCGTCTTCGCCAAAAGCTGGGGCGACGTGCAAAACGCCCGATCCGTCTTCGATACTTACAAATTCGGCGCCCCACACCTGGTAAAGCTTATCGACATTGTGGTAACTTTTAAGATTTGCTAATTTAAATAACGGTTCATAACTGAGGCCGATTAGCTCTTGGCCGGTTACTTCTTTGACGATGTGGTATGTTTCGACACTCAAGGCCTCTAGGCGATCGCGGGCCAGCACCAAGGTTTCGCTGTGGCCGGCATCATCGTCGACTTGAACATATACGTAGTCGGCCTCGGGGCGCACAGCAATGGCCGCATTACCAGGCAAACTCCAGGGGGTTGTTGTCCAGGCCAGCAAATAGGCATCTTGGTCGGCTAGCTTAAATTTAACGTACAAACTGGGGTCAGAGACGTCGTCTTGGTAGCCCTGGTTAAGCTCAAAGTTGCTGAGCGGCGTGGCGCAGCGCGGGCAATATGGTGAGCTGCGAAAGTCTTTGTAAACCAGGCCTTTATCGTAGATAGTTTTGAAAACCCACCAAACGGATTCTATATATGTTTCATCCATAGTGGTGTAAGTATTACTATAGTCTGCCCAGCGACCAACCCTGTGAAACATATTTTCCCAGATGTCACGGTATTTAAAGACTGAATCCCGACACTCGGCATTAAATTTATCGATGCCGTAGGCGATGATGTCTTTTTTACCCTTAAAGCCGTGTTCTTTTTCGATAGCGTATTCTACTGGCAGACCATGAGTATCCCAACCAACCCGCCGCGGCACGTAGTAGCCCTGCATAGTCTTGTAGCGAGTCAGGCTATCTTTAATGGTCGTCTGCACCAAGTGGCCAAAGTGAGGCACGCCGTTAGCAAACGGTGGACCATCATAAAAACTGAACAGTTCGCCGTCTTTGCGCTGCTCTAAACTTTTCTCAAAAACGTGGTCTTTGGCCCAGCCCTGTAGCATCTTCTCTTCAATTTCGGCCAAAAAATGCTTAGAAACCGTTTTGGACGGTAGCTTTGAAGACGATGGTTCTTTTGGTAGTTGGTTTGTCACGAGCAGACCTTCTATATCTTGGTGAAGTCTATTTTTAATATCAATTAATAGACCGATTAACAGATATGATTATAGCTCGGCTGAGCCCTAACAGCAAATTCGGCCCAACTTAGGAGTCGACGTAGCCCAGGACTTCGTCTCTGAGGGGTAGTTGATCGCCCTGCCAGTCTTTAACGGGATGACCAACATCATCGGTCACCAAGATGGCTGGATAACGGACTATGTCATAAAGCGAGGCTAGATCGGCACCTTCTCGTGTCTCTAGGCTAACTAGATCGGCTTTAACAGGGCGCCTACTCTGAATATCGGCCACGTACTCCTCGATAATACGGGCTGATTCGGAATGCGGATGGTATAGAACGATTAACTTCATTCCCCTTATGTTAGCACGCAGCCTATATCGACCACAAAAACTATTAAAACATTCTTAAATTTACAGGGGTGATGGATTACCAGCCGGCGTTGTCTTGGCTGTACATTATGCTGGCTCTGAATGGTTGACCGGGCACGCCACCAGAGATGTGAAAATTACCACTATTAACATAGTCGACGTTCAGGGACACGGCCGTGCCGCCGCTACCAGCGTAAAAGGCCTGAATAAGCAAGACTCGTGAATAGCCGGTTGCCATACCATCGGTAACTGTGGCTGAGCCAGAACCATCGAGGTTACCGGTAAAGCGGGCTACCTGGAAAGCCGGGTTACTGCTGGCCCGGCCGGCCCGCACATAGCCCGAGGCTTCGATGTTGGCACCATTCACAGTAATCAAACTACCTTGTTGAATCTGAACCACCTGTAGACCACCGGCAGAGATTCCGACCACATTGATGCCAGGCTCATAAATGCCGGTGTTACTGTTGTTAGAAAATGCAAAGCTGGGATTACTGACGCTACCGGCGGCGGCCAAAACTTGTCCATCGGTATAAATACTACCGTTGGCCTTGAGGCTACCGGCTACCAAAAGCCGAAAACCACCGCTGCTGGCCGTACCGATGGCCACGGTTCCATTACTGTTAACCCGTAGCGTGTTGGCGTTAAAACTGAGGTCGTTAGGAATGGCTACAGTGGTGCCTTGAATTGTCAGTGTACTGGCAGCCGTATCGCCCAAGCTGGTGTTGCCTTTGGTAGCCAAGCCGCCATTGGCGTTAGTGGCGCCGCCGACATTGAGGGCATTGGTTAGCGACAAAGCATTTTGGTCGAGCTTAGCCCGGGTTTGGGTGCCCTGGATGAATTGTAAGGAGCCATCCACCCCTAGAACTTGCCAGCTGTTGGCCTTGCTATCCTCCAACAGAATACTGGGATCGGTGCCGTTGACTAGGCCCAACCTAACGTTAGCGACGCCTTGGTTCTTGGCGCTAACGGTGGCACCGACTTGGAGGCCACTGGGACTAGCCTGGGCTTTAACGCCAACACTGTGGTTATTGGAGTCGATGTAGAGGGTGCTTTGGTCGAGTTTACTACTGTTAGTAAGCATTTGAGGTCGCTTGGCCAACACGAGCAAGCCAGCGGCCACACCAATGACAATCAACAGCGTTACTGCCGAAACGGCCAGACCAATCTGCACAAAACGCTTCTGGGCATAAGGACGCAGTGCCTCACGCCAGTTGCCAGTAGGTTCATCAGTATTTGTAGCCGTCACAGCTGTGGAAGCCGGTGGAGTGTGCATGGTTGGAGCTTCGTCACTAGTTGGCTTGGGGGGCGTTACTATGGCGCCAGGATCGACCGATATGTCGAAATCACTAGTCAGTGCGGCTGAGCGCATATCATCTAGGCTAAATGGTTTTTTGTTATTTGTATCCATGGTTTTTGCTTATGGTTTAGTCTTAATTATCATCTTTTTTACAACGGCTGTAAAGTACAGGAACTATTTGCATAGACGGTAATCGCCGTACCGTCGGCTGATCTGGCCACTAACTGCCAGCTTCCAGTAGTGGTAACGCCGCTAATTAGGGCATTGTACCGAAGCAAGAACCTATTGCCAGTTTGGCTGGTAACTTTGGATATGGAAGATGGCGATGGGTCACTCAGCGTATCGCTGGTAGCGTAGGTATCACCGGCCGTTTGGTCGCCAGTCTTGGCAAAGGTAGCCGTAAACTGGCCGCCAGGTGCCGACATCGATAAGTAGGCACCGCTGGTAGAAGGCACCGACATCAGCAGCGAACAGGTCAGGCTGTAGTTTTTGCCACTGACCACCGCAAAGCTGAGGTCGTTAACGTTAACGTAGCTAGTACTAGTAATGGCCTGATCGGCTGATTTAGCCAACGTCTGACTACTGTTGATACAATCCGACCAGACACTACCCTGGTAGCAGCGGAAGCGCTGAGCAGAACTATTGTAGTACATGGCGCCGTTAATGCCAGCTGGGTCACCGGCCGTATTCTTGTTACTCAGCACTAGTAGAGTGGCTGTAGCGCTGGGAGTTGGGTTGCCGATGTAGATAACAGAGTTCGCGGTATCGGCCGTAAACAGGCTGGTGCCAGCCGCGTTTTGGATCTGGAAGGCTGTGGTTGAGTCGGCACTATTCTGCAATTTGGCCGCGCCGCTATTAGAGAAGCTGGCTACAACGTGATTGTTAGCTAGCAAATTAACACCGTAGGCATCGGTGGCTCCCAGATTGACGGCTTGACCAAAGCTATTGCCGCCTTGGTTAATGTCGCCACTACCGCTGCCGGCAGCACAGGATGACCAGCTAGGAGCGGCGCCAGTGGCGCCCAGTAGACATTGCCCGCCCAAACCGCTACCGGTGCTAACCAATTTGCTGCCATTGTAGTAAACGACACCATTTAGGCTGAAATCTGTGGGGTTAAGCTGAGCAAAATTACAATTATTAGTGTTATCACAAACCTGGTTGCCAGCCTGCAATAGGTTGGAAAATGCGCCCTCACCAGTGCCACTCACCGAGGCCAACAGGTTGTAGCTACTGTCTTCCCAGCCCTGCAGCATGCCCGAGCCGGGCGTACCGATAACCATAATGCCGTATTTGCCGGTAACGGCTGAGACAGTCAGATTGGCATTGTACTGCGTACCGCCGCCAAGACTGTTGTGCGTGCCACTATTATGAATACTACCGTCGGCCGCTACTCCAAACAGGGAGTTACCAGCCGCCGTCATGGCCTGAAACAAATCCGAGTATTGATCGGTAGCCGATTGGATGGTTATGGCCGTTGAGGCGCCGTTGTTGGAGCTGATCATAACCTGAGATGGAGCCGTTACTAGTTTGGCAGTGCCAGTTAACGTCCAAGTTTCACCGGTGGTTAGCGAGCTCCAGCTAGTACTAAGAACAGACGGAGCATCGGATGCAGTCATGGCTATAACCGGCGCAGTAAAACTTAGACTGTTATATACAGTAGCCTGATAAATTTTCCCTTGCAGTGATCCGGAACTCACCCCAAATAATCCGATTTGGACTGGTAGGTTACCGCCCGCTAGTGCCCCTGTTGACATGCTTGCGCAAGTGCCCAGTAGTGTTAGATAGAGCATATTAGGGCCGGTGTAAAAACAGACTTGGCCGGTGCTGGCACTACGGGTTACGGCCACAAAGCCAGAAGTGCCAGCCGCAAAACCAACTGGCGCCGTACTACTGGCAGACACAATGCTACCGCCGACCGAAAAGTAAGCGTGTAGCTGGCCCGTGCTAGTAATGCTCAACAAGTAACCACTATTAGCAGCGGTACCATCATATTTGCCAATCAGAGCTTGTTCACTGGCGCCATTTCCCCACTGCGGCATGGTGGCTCTGACGGCAATTGAGATATCGCCTGTAACGTGGGCGCCACCGCTGTCGCCTGTGGAAAAATTAAAGCTTTGGGGCACGCCGTTTAAGCTGACGGCTGTTGGCAACAGGCCGTTTGTGGCCGTACCATCGGTAACATTCAAGCTACCATTGGCATTAAGGCTGGTTAGATTAGTGCCGCTGGCCGACTGTACCTGCAAAATACTATTAGTCTGACCGCCCCAAGCTTGCAAGTTGAGCGTCGTGCCTGCCGGATTAGCGCCTGGCTGGCCAGAAGTTGTAGCATTACCGCTGTCCACCAGACCATAGCTCGTAACCGAGGATCCATTAGCCACTACTGTGCTCACCAGGCTATTTGGGCCAAAACTAGCCGAGCCCAACTGCCGGTATACATTAAAACTAGTGGCGCCAGGAACGGCCCCCCAGTTGACGGTTACCGAGCTCGTGCTGCCAGTTGTAGTCACAGAGCTAGCCGATGCCACCAGGGCCGTCTGACCAGCAGCATTACTGGCAGTTAC
>JBDTKG010000050.1:0-4467 GCA_039935435.1 Saccharimonadales bacterium (SeqCode)
AATAACTGGTTCGTTTATCAAGACTGGGCTCAACAATAATTAAATCGGTGCTGCCCGAAACGGTGGACAGAAGACTAGCCAAATCCTCCGCCAGTTCTTTCTGAACCGAGACTGATCGCAGAACAACCAACCGCCGATCGGACAAGAATGGTGCGGCCTGCAAGATTGACGGTAGCTGCTGCCGATCAAGGGACTCAGCTTCGTACTGCTCCAAACCAAGGTCGCTATGCTGGGCAACAAAATCAGTGACCTGCTGCTGCAAAACCTGGCGGCGAGCATAGTCGTTACTGCCAGTTAAAGTAATAATCATTTGTAGTCCTTAGGCAGTTTTTGATCGTGCGGACAAATATGAGTCCCCCGACCGGCAACCCGCAGCTTAACAATGGCCTGTCCACAGCGCGGACACGGTTGATTTTGGCGACGAAAGACCTTGGCAAACTGTAGATAACTTCCCTTGCGGCCCTGAGCATCAACATAATTCCGATCGGATGAACCACCTTTGGCTAAGCTCAGATTCAAAACGGCCTGGAGCTCTTTAAAAAGTTTGTTCAACTTGGTGATAGGAACATCGCGGACTCTGAGGGCTGGGTGAATTTGGGCCGCAAAAAGGGCTTCGTCGGCATAAATATTACCGACGCCGGCCAGCACAGATTGATCCAGCAAGGCAGCTTTAACAGTAGTGCCGGGGCGTCTCATTAATCGTGCCTTAAACTTGGCAGCTGTGAAGTCGGCGGCCAGTGGCTCAGGTCCAATCTTCTTAAAAAAGTCGAGGTCGGTAGCTTGAGCGGTAGGCAACAAACGCATCCAGCCAAAACGCCGCTGATCATTAAAATACAAGTTCCCTTTGGTAGATTTAAGATTCACTCTGGTTGAGTTGTCGGGCAGCGGGCCGATAAGGCTGTCGTTGGGATGGCCACCGGCGAAGCCTCTACCCTGGTTGGGACGATAGACCAACTGACCAGTCATCTTTAAATGAACCAATAGGCTGTAGCCACTGCTCAGATCAATAAGTAGCACTTTGGCCCGCCGACGCACGGCTGTTATCTGGCTGCCAATTACAAATTTAGCAACATCTTGGGGGGCGTTGGGAAACGACTTAGGAAATTGGCTATCAATAGCTAGAACAGTCTGGCCAAGCAACAACTCAGCGAGACCGCGTCGGACTGTTTCGACCTCTGGCAACTCAGGCATGATCTTATTGTAGCAAGATAACCGGCCGGCTGCTGGAATGTTACAAAGTAATTAGTTATTAATTTTGCTCGCACCGAGAGCACAGGTTGGCTATACTGACTACATGGCAGACATGTTAGCAGATATTTTAGCCAATCGATTTGATGATGAGCCGCCTGAGATTAAGGTCATTAAACAATACGTTCAAGACCACTTTGATCAAGCGGTGGCTGTTGCGGTGCGTAGCAACCACATTACCATTACTACCCGGTCGGCAGCTCTCGCCGGTGCAATACGGCCCCATTTGCACAAGTTACAAAAACTATGCAGCCCTGATAAGCGATTGACGATCCGCATCGGATAAGCCGAGGCCGGCGCTACCTAGAGGCCGGCAGGCTTCGGCTGTCCGCGCCAAGACCGACAAGGCAGTAATGTCGCTAACATCTAATAATGCCTGGTCTGGCCGCCCGGCCATTTCGGCATCTTGCCCGAAAATAGTATCAACGCCGGGGGGCGCTATCACTAATAAACCGGTGTCGCCATTACGATCAAAAAGTTCAAAACTGGCCATCTTGTTTACCGTTTGTTTCTTTTTGTATTAGTTAATACTCTCTTGGTATACGCCCGAAGCCCGGGAACGTCAATAGGTGTCAACGAATTAGAATATAGAGCTGCTGACCGTACCGGTGACGCTAACGGTGCTGGTAAGCTTGTCGTAATCGGGGATCTGAGTCCGGAATAGGTTTGTAGTTTGCGGGATGTTGCCGGCAAAGCTGCCACTAGAGCAAGAGGCTGTCCAGAGGTCCATGACATCTTTAGTACCATCAATTATCTCAAACCTAGAACGGTTTCCCAGAGGGCAGACTGACTGACGACTAAGGCTACTGCTGACACTTCGCTCGGCTGTAAAGTTAACTTGCATTAAAGCGGCCAGAAAGTCTGAATAGGATTGTTGGTTATTAGGGTACGATTGGTTAACGAGAGCACTACCCTGGTAGCCCTGAAGGACAGTCAGGTTTCGGCTAGTCGGGCTAATCGAGATCTGCACCGAGCGGTGGCTCTCGCTGGCGTTGATAGGGCCATCGATGGTGTAGCGTATTTGAGCATTGGGTTTTGTGACAAAGCTCATCAATTTAATAGTCTTGCCGCCGCTAGTTGTAACCTTGTGGCTGCCAGAACTAGTCAGTAATACTATGATCACGACTATCAAAAGCACAAAACCGAGGGTTGCCAGTAAGTATCTCATAACTTATTAATATAATAACATATTGGGGTTATGTTTTCAAACTGAAAGCTGCTTGTTTTTCATAGTTTGCCCCAGTCGGAGCCGCTAGTGGTATCGACCACCAATTTTACGGATAGCTTGTAAATATTCTCCATGACATCGACCAGTATGTTCTCTACCTTTTGGGCATCAGCAGCGGCGCATTCTACCAAAATGGAGTCATGGATTTGCAAGAGTTGACGAGCATTTAATGGCTCTAGTTGCTTATCGACCTCGGTCATGGCCAATTTCATCAAATCGGCGGCAGTGCCTTGCAAGGGCATGTTGACGGCCGCACGGTAGGCCGCTTCGCGGACCGCAAAATTAGCCGAGTGAACATCGGGAGTTGGGCGGCGTCGACCAAGCAAAGTCTCTACATAACCATCGGTTTTGGCTTGTTCGCGCAACAGATCAATGTAAGCCTTCAGCCCCGGTCGAATCTGAAAGTACTTGTCGATAAATTCTTTGGCTTCGCCGAAGAGCATGCCTGTGCCAACACTTAGACCGTGCGGGCCTTGGCCGTACATGATGCCAAAGTTAACAGCCTTGGCAGAGTAACGTTGCTGCTTGGTAACTTCCTCCGACTTGATGCCATAAATGGCCGCAGCGGTTTGCGTGTGGATGTCGGCGCCGCTGTTGAAGGCCTCTACCATCCCCTGATCACCGCTTAGAGCGGCTGCAATGCGCAGTTCGAACTGAGAATAATCGGCGCTGACCAGCAGTTTACCCGGACCAGCCACAAAAGCTGTTCTGATACGTTTGCCAAGTTCGGTGCGAACAGGTATATTCTGCAAGTTAGGGTCGGACGAGCTAAGACGTCCGGTTTGAGCCACCGTCAAGCTAAAAGTGGTGTGAACCCGCGACTGGTCATCGACTTGCTTAGGCAGAGTATCGACATAGGTGCTCTTGAGTTTACTGACTTCCCTGTACTGGCTGATTAAATCGATGATCGGATGGGCAGCCCGTAGCTTTAACAGCTCACTAGCGGCCGTTGAGTAGCCTGTTTTGCCCTTCTTGATGCCGGCCGTTGGCAGGTTCAACTCGTCGAACAAAATAGTTGCCAGCTGGCTGGGCGATGCAATATTGAATTCCCTGTTAGCGTGACCATAAATTTGTTGTTCGAGGTCGCTGATACTGTCATCAATTTCAACTGCAAAGCGCTTTAAGTAGTCCACGTCGAGCTGCATGCCAGTATGCTCCATGCGTGCTAATACAGGAATAACCGGCCACTCCACTGCCGTAGCTAGTTTGTTAAGTTTGGGGATGGCCTGGATGACCTCAGACTGCTGGAGATGCAGCGCCTTGATAACGGCCATAATATCCGGTGCTCTGACAATCAGCTCTTGATCGTCAAGTTCATCCAGTGATGCCCCTTGATATCCCAGGTCGACCTCGGCCAGTTGGCTAAGAGATTGCTCACGGCGCAAGCTGTTAATTAGAAAAGCACCTATCAGCACGTCGTGACTGACTGATGGCAACCGGGTGCAGCCCAACTCGATTAATAGCTTGAGGCTACTTTTAACGTCGTAACCGACTAACGAATCTAGCTTAGTTAAATGCTCCACCACTGCCTGGGCATCTAGCTTAGTTAAATTGAGGCTGTAAACATCGCTGCCGTTGGTACTCAGAATTAGCCAGCTAGGTTGGCGGCCGTGCTTACCGGCGGCGCGGCTGTGAACGTAAATTGGCTGGCTGCTTGGCAACTGGAGCTTGGCGAGTTTAGCAGCACTATCAATTATGTGGTTTTTTCCTGGCTTAAAGGCCGCGCTGGTGATATTTGGGGCCTCAGCATTGTCTGGTAGCTGCATTACCTCGGGCAGTTGGCGCACCAAACTACGGAACTCTAGTTTCTGCAACACGTCCAAAACGTCTTGAGGCTGGCAATGCGCTACATCCAGCTCTTTAAGGTCGAGCTTAATGGGAGCATCGGTCCAAATGGAGGCCAGTTGTTTGCTCATATAAGCCGAGTCTTTGCCGGCCTCCAGTTTGCGGCGCAACGAATCGCGGACCAAACCAAGGTTTTCGTAAACTCC
>JBDTKG010000051.1:0-4664 GCA_039935435.1 Saccharimonadales bacterium (SeqCode)
CGCCGCCCCCCACCACGCTGTACGGTCGCTGGCCGAACTGGCCTAACATAGCATCAACTATTAATTCTGTGCCGTGGGCAAAGGGCCCCACTGGCCCTAGACCACTCACCGCTTTGGTTTCGGTGACACCCATGGCACCGTTCCAGATAACCGTTTCAGCCTGTTGCATGGCCCCGGCAATAAAGGCTCCCGAAAAGGGACCAATATCGAGAATCCGTTCGTCGGCTCGAATTCGACTAGCCGAACGCGGTGGCCGATTAGGATAGTTTTGAACATCGGCAATAGCATGGGCGTCCCAGTCCACAATCCGGGTAGCGGCCTGCGAGTCTAGCGACGTGGCAACCACACCGTCTTGGGGGAGATAAAAGACAAACCGTTGCTGGGTCGCTTTGGCTTTGGCCCGTTTGATAATTTTCTTGGCTAGAGGCACATCATCTGGGTCGGTCAAGCTTTTGCCGGTTTCGATGCCCCCAGCCAGCAAAAAAGTGTTAGCCATAGCGCCGCCCACGGCCACAAAATCGGCAATGTCGATAAAGCGATTCAGAATATCAATTTTGTCGGCAATTTTAGCGCCGCCAATAATGGCCATCAAGGGTCGCTTTGGCGACTGAACAACCTTGCTTAAAGTAACGACTTCTTTTTCTAGTAATAATCCGGCCACACTGGGCAGATAGTGAGTAACGCCTTCGGTCGATGCGTGAGCTCGGTGGACCACTCCAAAACCATCTTCCACAAATAGCTGTCCAAGTGACGCCAACGCTTTAGCAAACAGAGGATCATTGGCCTCCTCCTCGGGGTGGAAGCGCAGGTTCTCTAGCAAAAGAACTTGGCCAGGCTGCAGTTCGGCGGCGGCTTTTTGGGCCACTGGTCCAATGCAATCGTCGGCAAAACCTACCGGTTGTCCCAATAACTGAGTCAGGTGCTGGGCCACTGGCCGCAAACTGAGGTGTTTATCTCGTTTACTAGTTGGCCGCCCAGCGTGGGAGCATATCACCACTTTGCATTTATGGTCTATCAAATACTTAATGGTCGGCAGAGACTGCCGAATGCGAAAATCGTCGGCAATCTGACCGTTGGCCAGTAAGGGCACATTATAGTCGGCCCGCAGCAACACTTGTTTGCCACGCAAATTAACATCGCACACTGTTTGCTTGGTAAAACCAGTCCCACCCTGCTTCATAAACTTATAATACTCTCATTACAAGACACGCACCTTGATGGTGTCGGTAGTACCAACTACGCCCGGATGCATACCAGAGGCAGTAACAATTACCTCTCCCTTGTGCAGTACGTTATTTTGTAGCAACCAATTGGTCAGCTTAGTAGCCGCCAGGCGGTCGACTGGCCTCACAAAGCTCTTGGTACCATAAACGATAGCCAGCTGCTGGGCTACTCGGGCGTCGGCCGTCACAGCAATAATTGGCAGTTGAGGTCGCTTGGCAGCCAGCTGCACAGCTGTCTCGCCAGAATGAGTTTCGGCCACGATGGCCGTTGCCGAAACAGCACTAGCTAAATCGATAACGGCACTACATATAGCGTACTGTCGGCTTTTATCGGGCATAGCCGGAAAAGTAACATTTAAGGGATTGTTCTTCTCGGCATAACGCACCACCCGCTTCATGACCTGTACCGCTTCTATCGGGTAACGACCGCTGGCCGTCTCGTCGCTCAACATCACGCAATCTGTGCCCAAAATTACGGCTGTAGCCACATCGGACACTTCGGCTCTGGTCGGTTCGGGAGTCTCGGTCATACTAGCCAGCATCTGAGTAGCCACAATGGTTGGTTTAGCGTGGGCAAGCCCCATACCAATGATCTGGCGCTGGATAATTGGCACGGCCTCCGGCTCAGTTTCGATAGCCAAATCACCACGGGCCACCATTACCGCATCGGCAGCCATGACAATAGATTCCAAGCAGTCCACGGCGGCCTTTGTCTCAATTTTAGCAATTATCTTGGCTTGACTACCTAAACCCTTCAGCAAACGTCGCAGCTTTTCAATATCGCGGTCAGACTGCACAAAACTAAGAGCCACGTAATCGATTTGCCGCGTCGAGCCAAAGCTAATATCACGTTTGTCCTTAATTGTAATGATGTCACCACCAAAGTCGGTGTCGGGCAGGTTAATGCCTTTGCGCTTTATCAAGATACCGTCATTTTCAGCCCGAACGTGCACCAGCTTGTCACCCACGCTAGTCACTGTAGTGCGCAGCTTGCCGTCGTAAATGTATAACCGCTCACCACGCTTTACCTTTTTACTGAGGTCATACTGGGTGGGAATGATACCTGAGCGTTCATAATCGGCTTTATAACCCAGCTGCAAACTCTGTCCGGTCTGGACGGTTATGACTCCGTCGAAGTCGCCCAGACGGATTTTGGGTCCTTGCAAATCTTGGATAATAGCCACGGGCTTGCCGCAGGCCAAGCTAGCTTTACGAATCCAGGCCATCTGCTGGTCTCGATCTTCGTCGCTGCCATGGCTAAAGTTAAGCCGGATACCGTTGGCGCCGGCTTTGATCATACTTAAGACGGCTTCGTAGCTATGTGTAGACGGACCAACGGTGGCAATAATTTTGGTGCGCTTAAAATTGGCCGGCAGCACGTTTGGCAGGCTAGCTGTCCTATCCGTAATTTTACTATCCATTACATAAAGTTTACTTGGTTATGGTTAAATTTGCTATAATCTGGACAGAAAACCAATCACCTCATGAAAAAAAGCATACTTACCCGAGGCGCAGAAGCCCCAGCCAGGTTACTGGACAAGGGTGTTACCATGGGTGAAAGAGGCATCGCCCTAGGCGAACAATTAAGCCACAATTTACCACCTAATAAGGTTATGAAGAAGGGCCGCGACTACTGGCACATGCTAGGCCCTGGCCTGACCACCGGCGCCTCCGATGATGACCCCTCCGGCATCGCCACCTACTCTCAAACCGGAGCCCAGTATGGCTTTCAGCTACTCTGGATGGCCGCCCTGACCTTTCCCTTAATGTCGGTCATCCAAGAGATGTGCGCCCGCATCGGCCTGGTCACCGGCCGCGGTTTAGCTGGCACCATCCGCATGCATTTTTCTAAAAAAGCTCTGTACGCCTGCACTTTATTGCTGTTTGCCGCCAATGCCTTCAACATAGGCGCCGACTTGGGAGCCATGGCCAAAGGCGCCCAGCTAATCCGCCCTAGCCTCAGTTTCCCGGCCATGGTAATGGGTTTTGCTATCCTGAGTCTAGGATTGCAAATATTCACCCCTTACGCTCGCTATGCTCGCTACCTCAAATGGCTAGCAATGGTACTGTTGGCCTACGTTGCTTCGGCCTTGTTAGCCCACGTCAACTGGGGCGACGTCTTAACACATGCCTTTGTACCCAGTATCACCTGGAGCAAAGACCAGATTCTGCTAATTTGTGCCATCCTCGGAACAACCATCTCGCCTTATTTATTCTTCTGGCAAACTTCTCAGGAAGTCGAGGAGCAAATATTGCAAGGTAAGACCAGTATTCCAATGCGCCGCGGTGCCACTCCAGACGATGTTCGAAGTATGCGCATTGACGTTTGGTCGGGAATGATCCTATCCAACGTTGTCTTTTTCTTCATCGTGGCAGCCTGTGGTGCCACTCTATACACGCACGGCATACATAGCATTGATAGCGCCGCTCAAGCCGCCGAAGCCCTCAGACCATTCGCTGGCGCTTCCACCTATCCGTTGTTCGCTATTGGCATCATCGGCACTGGCCTGTTAGCCATTCCTGTTTTAGCCGGATCCAGTAGCTATGCCTTTGCCGAAAGCTTTAAGTGGCGCTCCGGACTTTACCGCAACCTGCGCCAGGCCCACGCCTTTTACGGCATTATCATCATTTCGATGCTGGTCGGTCTGGGCCTTAACTTTGTTGGGTTGGACCCCATCAAAGCCTTGATATATTCGGCTGTCGCAAACGGCATTGTGGCTCCAGTGGTCCTGGTCTTTATTGTACTTATCAGTAGTAACAAACGTATTATGGGCGAATGGGTCAACGGACGCTTGGCTACTTGGATTGGTTGGTTGTAGCCCTAATGTCGGCCGCTGGCATCGCCGCCATTTACGCCATGCTCTAAAGCTAGTGTAGCAACCCCCTCAAAAACAGTGGCGTATTAAGTAACTTGTCCTGATTCTCTCTAAAATTAGTCACCGCAACTTTTATGAAATTGATGTCGATTTTGCTGGCAGACACAACGTCCTTAAGGCTCACCACATCTGTTGTTAGTGTACCGACGTCCGTTTTGAGGGCAGCAACATCCTGCCGTACCATCGTCATATCTTCTTTAAGAATCTCGACATCTTCTTTAATGACGGCGACCTCCGCCTTTAGCATAACCATGTCCTCTTTCAGGATACTAACGTCCAATTTGAGCTCGGCCACATCTTCTTTTACAACAGCTACTTCTGCCTTGAGTTCGACTACGTCCGCTTTCAGGATACTGACATCAGTTTTAAGCTCAGCGACATCTGCCTTCAAGACTGCTACATCAGTTTTCAGTTCGGTTACGTCCACCCTAAGCTCTGCAACGTCCGTTTTCAGTTCAGCAACGTCCGTTTTCAAAATACTAACATCTGTCTTAAGCTCGGCCACGTCGGTTTTGAGCTCGGTGACTTCCGTTTTGAGCACGGCCACGTCCTGCTTCAATATGTT
>JBDTKG010000052.1:0-4341 GCA_039935435.1 Saccharimonadales bacterium (SeqCode)
GTGTGCCGGCTACCAAAGTGATTAGGTCGGAGGCTAAATCGCTCTTGAACCTAGAGAAGCAGCTGGCCCAGCACATTATTGGCCAATCCGAGGCGGTGACGGCTGTCTCTAAGGCTATCCGGCGCAATCGGTCGGGCATATCTAGCGAGCAGCGCCCCATCGGCTCCTTTATCTTTTTAGGCCCCACTGGCGTTGGTAAAACCGAGCTAGCCCGTGTTTTGGCGCGGGAGTTTTTTGGCAGCAGTGACGCCATGATAAAAATCGACATGAGCGAGTTTAGCGAAAAACACACCACATCGAGGCTAGTTGGCGCCCCAGCCGGTTACATCGGTTATGACGAGGGCGGCCAGTTAACCGACAAGATCCGTCGTCATCCCTATAGCCTAGTTGTTTTTGATGAGATCGAAAAAGCTCACCCCGAAGTATTCAACATTTTGCTACAGATCTTAGAGGACGGCGTACTGACCGATGCTAAAGGCCGCAAAATTGACTTCAGCAACACCATCATCATTATGACCAGCAATATTGGCGCCGCCAAGTTACAAAAAGAGGCCAGTTTTGGCTTTCACGCTAGCGGTGCAGATGAATTCAAGGATTTGGACAGCCTGCACGCCAGCAACAAAGAAACCGTTATCGAGGAGCTCAAAAAGATGTTACGGCCGGAACTGCTAAACCGTATCGATAAAGTGGTGGTATTCAGGGCGCTAACTAAAAAAGATGTTTTGCAAATCCTAGACTTGCAGCTGGATGAGCTACGACAACGCTTGGCCAAACAGGGCCTCGGGCTGCAAGTGACTTCGGCTGCCAAGCAGTACTTGCTACAAAATGGCTATGATGCCCGCAATGGCGTGCGCCCCATGCGACGCCTTATCGAAGACACTATCGAGGACCATATTGCCGTTAAGATGTTGGACGATGATTACCAAACGGGGCATTTAATTCAGGTTGGCGCCAAAAGCAAGCAGTTAGCCTATAGCGTCAGCGACGAGACTAGTGGTCCTGCGGCCGCCAGCTAAGCCAGAGCGTCTGCTAAACTATAACTATGAAGAAGTCATCGGTTCGTTTTGTTTGTCGAAGCTGCGGCGCTGCTAGCTCTACGTGGTCTGGCCGCTGCTATAACTGCGGTGAATGGAATACTTTAGAAGAAGAGATCCAGGCTGGGGCTGTTAACCTCAAGCAGCAAGGCCAGCAGCTCAAGGTGGCTAAGGTTAGTCAGGTGGCTAGCAAGCAGCAAGGCGGTCGTTTACCAACGGGCTTGAATGATATCGACATTGTATTGGGCGGCGGTTTTGTAAAGGGCAGCGTCAGCTTGATGGCCGGCGAACCAGGCATTGGCAAGAGTACGTTACTACTGCAAATTGCCCAAGCTCTGGCCACTAACCATGCCGTGTTGTACGTTAGCGGCGAGGAATCTGCCCATCAGCTGGGGCTACGAGCCGCTCGTTTAGGTGCCAATTCTACCAAGCTAATGGCCTCGGCTAGCAATAGTGCTGATGACATTGCGGCAACTATTGCCAGCGGCGACTACCAATTGGCGATTGTCGATTCTATACAAACCATTACTTGCGCCGCAGTTAGTTCGGCCCCAGGTAGCGTCAGCCAGATTACCAACAGTACTCACTTGTTGTCGACGGCTGCCAAGCAGAGTAATACGGCTTTAATTATGGTTGGACACGTGACTAAAGAAGGCTCAATTGCCGGACCAAAGGTACTAGAGCACCTGGTTGATGTTGTGTTGCAGCTAGAGGGCGATCGTTACGGCGGTTTTAAGGTGCTACGCGGCGTTAAAAACCGGTACGGCTCCACTAACGAGGTAGCCATCCTAGAAATGCAGGACATCGGCTTAATGTCGGTTAAAAACCCATCAGCCGCTCTGCTAGCCGAACGCCAAATTAGCGATGGCTCAGTCGTTCTGGCCACCATGGAAGGCTCAAGGCCCATTTTGGTAGAGGTCCAGGCGCTTGTTAATAAAACGGCATACGGATATCCCAAACGAACGGCCAGTGGTATCGATCTTAACCGCGTCAACTTATTAATTGCCATGCTGGAGCGCCGCACCAAACTTAACCTGAGCGATCAGGATATTTATATCAACATTGTGGGCGGTATCCGCATTACCGAGCCTGCGGCCGACTTGGCAGTCTGCTTAGCGATAGGTTCGGCCGCCAAAGGCCTAATGCTCAAGCAAAATGCCGTCGTCTTTGGAGAAGTCGGGCTGTCTGGTGAGGTCCGCCATGTGCCGTTTATCGAAAAGCGGGTCGAGGAGGCTCGTAAGCTGGGCTTTGATGCCGCAATCGGCCCCAAAGTTAAGGTCGGTAAGAGCCCCAAACTATTGACTGGTGTTAGCACCGTCCGCGAAGCTCTGAATCAATTCTTAGAAAAAGATTAAGGCGCGACGGGGGCAGCCGTACAAGTTGTAGTGCTTACTGAGGCACTGGCTTGGTACAAAACACTATCGGTTACTTGAGCGGTGACAGCTGTAGTTCCGACTGGTGCTGTGTAACTGACTGAACTGGGGCTATCGCTGACACTTGCACTGCTGACAGGCTGACCATTAAGTAAGAAGCTGACTGTGCCTGGAAAATCGCTACTAGATAGCGGGTGGGTACCTTGGGTAATAGTGGCAATAATATTACAGTTGGTGGCGGTTAGAGTAATGCTGGGTTTGACGTCGTTACAGTTGTGAACGTCGTCGTTGCCTTGGGCAGCACTGCTGGCCGAACCGCCAACAAAGATGTCTACCGAGAAGCTGCTAGCATTGCCATTTGTCTGAGACTGCTTGGCGCCGTCTGGCGTACAGCTAGTCGCCGCTTTCTTAGAAACTTTATCCAGGACTTGAGTAGTGTTAGTGACCGTTTTGGCAACATACCACGACGGGAACAAATCGGTGCTAGGACTAGGCTCGACATCACCAAAATGAATGTGCTTTGTTATGACAAAAGCAGGCAGGGTCTTAATGTCGGCTGGCTTAACCCAGTTAACAGCTGGCAGGTTGGCGTGAGCAGCTTCCATCCAGCCCTTAGCTAGAGGCTCTGTCAGGTACTCCATCGAGGTATTGAGAGTCTTGTTGCGGGTATGGTTGCCCACCCAGGTGACAACGGCATATTTGGTAGACCAGCTGGTCATTAAACCATCGTAGCCGTCGTTAGTAGTACCGGTTTTGACGGCAAAGTGCCAGCCATTGTACCGTTGGAACTTGTAGCCGCCACTAGAGCAGGTGTAGGCCGAGCAGCTACCAGGCAAATAACTGGCGTTGGGGTCGCTAGCCATGTCATTAACGATGTAGGCTGCATCTGGCTTTATGACCTGCGTGCCTTTAGGCTGAGTCCACTGGCTGACTGTTTTACTGGCGCTGTCGGTAATTTTAAGAATGTAGGTTTTTGGTATAGCTACGCCTAAACGGGCAAGAGTCGACAGTCCGTTAACATGGTCGTCTAGGTGCAAGAAAGCCCCGTCGCCAATAGCCGATGAGGCATAGCACTGGGTAACGTCGGCTTGGGTGGCGGCGTTAACATCTACGCCTTCTTTGTAGCATTGGTAAGGCTTAGAGTTGTAAGGGTTATCCATCATCTTGGAGGCCGTCGCGATAACCTTATTGATGGAGTCAACGTGGCCGTCGCTAGTGTCGTTAGGAACAGACGATAGCATGGCTTTGACAGCTGGTATGTTGCGTGAACCACCCAAAGCGTATCGCAACGTTAGTGGTCCTGGGAAAATGAAGTCGTAGTCTTGCAGACAGTTGCCGCCATTTTTTGGCAAAGCGGTATTGGTGCACGGGTACCCGGGCAACGCGCCACGGGTATCGTACAAAACCGAACCAGCGCCCACGTTGTTATTGTTATCGATAAAGGTGGCGTAGTCGTAGGGTTTAAAGCTAGAACCGGGCGGCACTAGGGCCGAGGCTGCATAGTTAATCTTGCCATGGTCGGCATTGCTAAAGTCGGTACCGCCCACTAATGAGACGATTTGCCCGGTCTGGACGTCTTCGCCGACCAGAGCTTCTTCGTCGGCCACACCACCCGTTAAGCGGCTGATGCTAGGAACATTTTTTGCTACAAGCGACTCGGCGGCATTTTGTAGGTTCAGATCTAGGGTGGTTGTGACTTTCCAGCCACCTCGTTTAACAGTGGCCTCGCCGTACTTTTGGTTAAGTTCCTGTTTAGCGGCCAGTACAAAATAAGGCGCTTTAATACCGTTGTAAAGTGGTTGCAGCGCGTGCACCTGAGCCAAGACATCTACTTTCTTAGCTGCATCGGCCTGAGCTTTGGTAATATTGCCCTGAGTCACCATTTGGTCTAGCACGTAGTGCTGGCGGGCAATTAATGCCCCGCGGTCGAACAA
>JBDTKG010000053.1:0-3081 GCA_039935435.1 Saccharimonadales bacterium (SeqCode)
TATGATTGCGCCTCTGGACGGCTTTGTTTTGGTGGCCTCGGAGTACAACCACGGTTACGCCGCTAACCTTAAAAATGCTTTAGATTTTTTGCATGCTGAGTGGGCTAAAAAGCCAGTGGCTTTTGTGGGCTACGGCTCGCTCGGGGCCGTGGCTGCCATCGAGCAGCTGGTCAATATTACTGCGCAGCTCAACATGGTGCCCAGCCCATCAACAGCCGTCAAAATCATAGACGCCTGGGGCGCTCTGGACGAGTCCGGCGCTGTTAAGGCCGATCACATCCGTGGCCAGGTAGATAATCTAGTTAAATCTTTGGTCTGGTGGGCTGAGACTCTCAAAGCTGCCCGCAGCTAGCAGCTGTGCTAAGATAGGCCAATGCACCATTGGCAAGATATTGTTTTCACGATTGGCTCGCTGGTTTTTACGGTGGCTCTGTGGCCATCAATCCGCAGCAAGCACAAGCCGGCCTTGCACACTAGTGTTATAACGGCTTCGGTGCTGTTCGTCTTTGCTATTACTTATTTGTCGTTATCGCTGTACTTCTCGGCGTTTGCTACACTACTGACAACCATTGCCTGGACGGTTCTGGCCGTACAGAAGTACCGCCAGCCTAAGTAGCAAAGCAAACAAAAAACCGCTTTGTGAGCGGTCGTATTGCTGGTGGGGGTGCCTGGACTAGCGGCCTGAAGGCCTTTTCCGCTGCGGCGTGCTCGAAACAAGTTTCTGTGCGCGTCCTCGCTCCACGACCACTGTATTGCTGCGCAATCCAGCTGGTTCTGCGTCCTTGGCACATGGTTGAAAATAAAAACTACCCATTCTGGGCAGTTGTCATTTTCAATGGTGGGGGTGCCTGGACTTGAACCAGGGACCAATCGGTTATGAGCCGACTGCTCTAACCACTGAGCTACACCCCCATAAGTGAGTCTTATATTGCCGTTGCGCCGTTTGCACGGGCTGGCAATAACAGATTGAGTATAGCAGATTTTGGGGTAAAGATTGTATAATGGACGCTAAGATGTTCGATAAAATCAAAAAACTTCAGCAAGGGGCGGCTTACAAACAGCTGCAAGATGTGCGGGTGCTGGGGTTGTTGGCTTTTGGGGTAATTGCTCTGATGGTCAGTTGGAGTACTATCTCGGCCATTCAGACCAACTATGGGCTGCAGAAGCAGATTGCTGCCATGCAGCAGCAGACGGCGGTTGATCAGCTGGAAAATAAGAACCTAGCGCTGACCAACCAGTATTATTCGACAAATCAGTTTTTGGAGTTGGCGGCCCGGCAGCATTTTGGCAAAGCAGCGCCTGGCGAAACTATTCTATTGGTACCCAAAGCGGTTGCTCTGGCTCATACCGTAGAGACTCCATCCACTGTCACCAAAGCCGAACCAAAGGCACACGCCTCGGGCTTTCAAGATAACTTTGAGGCCTGGATGACCTTCTTTTTGCACAGGCAGAGCTAGTTAGCTAAGGTCGTGACACTGCTGAGGGCTGTCTTGATGGCGGCTATCTGGCTGATAGTTAAGTCTTGGGTGGCTTTGTTTGCCGAGCAGGATGATTGGGGCGTAACATTGCCAATGTAGTATCCGGTGAATTGTTTAACTAGCTGGCCAGCTGCAATGTCGTTGGTTGGTTTGCTGGGGTATGTGCCGGTCACTTTGGTTATAGATCCGAGCGGCCATTTAGCAGTTGTACAGGCTGGGTCACTGGCAAGTAGGGATTTTGTTGTCAGGTCAGCTGAAGTAAAGCTTTGCCCGTTAGTCAATTTTGAGTTGCTGATGGTGTAGGTTAGGTCTTTTAGACTGTCAGGTACGGTGATCTGGATGCCAAGTTCGGGAATTTTGATGACGTTTAGGCTAGGCGTGGTGGCGGCAGCTTTTTTGGCGTCCGCTTGGAGCTTGCTAACTTGTGCTTGTAGGTCTTGAATTTGTGATGATTGGCTTTGCAGTTGATTAGCTTGACTGTTGACCTGCTTGTGTTGCCAGGTGTAAACCCCAAAGGCGCAGGCTGCTAGCAAAACGATGATTATGATTACCCAGAGGATCTTTTTGCCCATGCCACCAGAGCTGCGTGGTTGCTTTGGTGTCTTCATTGAGGCGTCGTCGGGCTTGAAGGGATCTTCGGTAAGGGGCGCCACCGGTTGCGGCGTTGGCTCGGACGTTGGCAGTGCTGTAGGAATAAAAGCTGGCGCTGGATCTGATGCCGGATCTGGCATCATGTCTGGCACTGGAGCGGCTGGAGCAGTTGGGGTGACAACGGCACCAGTTTGGGGATTTTCGAAAGGTGTTCCGTCGGCGTTGTTGTTAGCGGGGTTAGTTACGTCGTTATCCATGTAATAAAAGTATCTCGCAAAACTGGTTTAAACACAAGCGGCATTGAGTTGTGATAGGCAGGCTACGGGGGTTGTGGTAGCGGGGGCGAGATTTGAACTCGCGACCTCAGGCTTATGAGTCCTGCGCTCTAACCAACTGAGCTACCCCGCCACGGCATCGTCGTTGCCCGAATCGGCGACCACAACGAGGTTGAATATACCACGTTTTATCTCTGTTGGCCAGCCGTTGGCCAGCAAAAACGTTTTGCCTGGCCGCAAGTCTTGTTATAATTAAGACTCAGTATGACTACTGATACAAATTTGAACGTTGTTCAGCCCGGCGCCTCCCTGCGAGGCGTTTTTATTATGTTAAAAAATGTCACAAACAGGGAGAGCATATGTCACTACTAGAAGCGCCTAAAATAGATGCCGGGATCAGTCAATATGAGGTTGCTAGCTTTAGGCACCTGCACAACAGGGCCTTGTTACTGGCGGAAGTATTATCAGAGTCATGGCATCCTCAAGATGAACGGGCGATTTTGGCCGAAGAGTTAGATTTTACCGTGAGCGGCTTAAGCAATCTTTTAATCATGCCCCGCGGGCAGAGGCAATTAGCCGTTGATCTACCAGCCGGAACGGCCGAGCATCCAGGCCGTCTCCGGTCCTTAATTGATGACTACCGGACGGGCACGTCGAATGAAGACCTGAGGCTACAGATACCAATTGGTAAAATCCACCGAGCGGGGGGACTGGCCGGGGGCTACCTCGAAGCGCAT
>JBDTKG010000054.1:0-3039 GCA_039935435.1 Saccharimonadales bacterium (SeqCode)
CGGTGGTGGCGCATGGCTGGCGAGCTAAAATTAAAGCTTTTTTAGCCGCTTGGTGGCACAATCCAAAGGCTCGTTACGGTAGCCTTGCTGGTTTGGCAGTCGTTTTGGTACTTGTTGCCGCTATCCCTTACAGCCGCTATTTTGTGCTTAATAATGTTGGTGTGCGTGCTTCGGCTAGTCTGACTATCTTGGACGACAGCACCCGCCAGCCTCTCAAAAACGTTCAGGTTCAGCTGGCCAACCAGAGCGCTCTGACTGACGCTAATGGCAATGTTAAGCTAGAGCATCTAAAGTTAGGCAAAACGCATCTAAAAATTATTCGACGTGCTTTTGCCACTGTTGACCAGTCACAAACCGTCGGCTGGGGCAGCAACCCCTTAGGCAGTATTAATTTGACCCCAACGGGCAGTCAGTACACTTTTGTGGCCACCGACTTTTTATCCGGGCAGGCTCAAACCAAGGCTCAGGCCAGTTTTGAAGACGCCGAAGCGCAGGCCGATAGCCATGGTAAAGTCGTCCTAACCATTGATCCCGACAACTCCAGTAGCCAACTAGCCGTCCAAATTACCAGCCCTGGGTACCGCACCGAAACAGTTAATATTAGCCCCGACGACAAAGCGGTGCATAACGTTCAGATGGTGCCGGCTCAAAAGCACGTCTTTGTGTCTAAGCGGTCCGGCAAACTCGATTTGTATAGTGTTTACGTTGATGGCAACCACCAAAAGCTACTGTTGGCTGGCACTGGCTATGAGCGTAGCGACATGGCCGTTATTGCTAAGCCCAACTCTAATTTAGTTGCCGTGGTGTCGACACGCGACAATGTCCATGATAGCCAAGGCTATTTGTTGAGCACCCTCGATATTATCAATACCGACACGGGGCAAATCACTGCCTTGGTCCAATCCGAAAAAATCCAAGTCTTGGGCTGGACGAATAGCGATTTAGTGTACGTTCAGGTGGCAGCTGGAGCCAGCGCCGCCAACCCCAAGCGCCAACGCCTAATCAGCTACGATGTCGACACCAATAGCAAAAACGAACTCGCCGCTAGCAACTACTTTAACGATATGCAATTGGCCCAAGGCCAGATTTATTACGCCCCGTCGGAGGCTTACCAGTCTAATCCGGTGGGTTTGTATAAGATCATGCCCGACGGTAGTAATCGCCAAACGCTGCTGCCAAAACAAGTCTGGAACATCTTCCGTGACAGCTACAGCCACTTTAATCTATCGGTTGGTCAAGATTGGTACGGTTATAATCTGGGCGATGTTATAGCTACCAAGGCGGTCAATGCGCCGGCCAATATGGGCGGCCGACTATACCAGGATAGTCCCGATGGCAAGCATAGCTTGTGGGTTGATAACCGCGATGGCAAGGGCGTTTTGCTGGAGTACGACCTATCTAAAAAAACCGACAAAGTGCTAGTTAGCCAGAGCGGCCTAGTGACGCCAATCTACTGGCTTAGCAATAACTATGTCGTTTACCGCATCCAAACCGAACAGCAGACAGCCGATTACGTGCTTAATCTAGACGGCGGTCAACCACGTAAGATTAGCGACGTGACAGCCACCGCCGGTGTTTCCCAGTGGTACTATTACTAATATGGCCCAACCCAAAAAATTACAGAAATCTAAAAAGTCAGTCTGGTTTGTTAAAGTTCGGGGCAGCTATTTACCAGTCAATTGGAAAGGCTGGTTAACCTACATTCCATTCGTAGCCTTCCTGCTGGTGGTGCTGTTAGACGCCTTGCGCACCAAAAATACCATAGCAGACATTTTCTATATGATTTTTCCGCAGTGGCTGGGAGCAGTGGCCGTAATGACGTGGATCGCTTGGCGCAAATCATAGCTAAATGGTATAAATGGTCACATGGTAATTTATAGCTCGCTGGCCGACCCTAAGTTAATTGAGGCTCTAAAACAGGGTGCGGTTGGCATTTTGCCCACCGACACCATCTATGGTTTGGTATGCCGAGCCGCCGACCAAGCAGCCGTTAACCGACTATATAACTTGAAGCCACGTGAAGCCAAAACCGGAACCCTGGTTGCTGCCTCAATCGAACAATTGGTGGAGCTTGGCTTCAAGGCCCGCTACCTAAAACCAGTGGCCAACTATTGGCCCAACCCGATTAGCGTTGTTGTTCCAACGGAGCCCAGCATAGACTATTTAGATAAGGGCCTTGGCACTCAGCCGGTTCGGATTCCCAAGCACCCGGTACTACAAAAACTGCTCCAGCAAACCGGCCCGCTCATAACCACCAGCGTCAACCTGCCGGGTCAACCTGAGGCCAATACTACCGCTGAGGCTCAAAACTACTTTGGCAACCAAGTCGATTTTTATGTAGACGGGGGTGACCTTAGTGGCCAACCACCATCCACTGTCATAAGGGTAGTGGATGATGCCGTCGACATACTGCGCCAGGGAGCTGTTACAATAAATTCAGAAACAGGGGAAATAGAATGACAGCCGATGAATATCAAAACCAGGCCCTAACAACAGCTATTCCACATGCCGATCCGTTAATGGACAAATCCATCTGGGTGATGGGTATTGCCGGTGAAGCTGGTGAAGTAGTCGAAAAGTGGAAGAAGATCGTCGCCTACAAAGACGGCGTTATCACCGCCCAAGATAAAAAAGAACTAGTCAAGGAAATGGGCGACGTTATCTGGTATGTGGCCGTTCTAGCTAATAGCCTGGGCGTTAGTTTTGAAGAGGTGCTGCAGGTGAATCTAAATAAGTTGGCTGACCGCAAAAAGCGGGGTGTAACCAAAGGCGCTGGCGACAACCGCTAGCTGCCTAGCTAGTTTTTAAACTCGGCACGCAGCCATTCGTCTAGGCTGTCACCGCCACCACCAGCCATGCCAACTACTAAATCTCCGGCGTCTAAATGCTTTTGAATAGTGGCTTTAAGCTCGGGACCACGCTGGGCGGGCTCGGCAATGGACGGCTCGCTTAAGTGGCTAATCATCTCGGTGGGCGGGATAATGCGCTGCGCTGGGTCTTCTCGGGCCAGGTAACTAGGTAGCCAATACAGTTTGGTGG
>JBDTKG010000055.1:0-1525 GCA_039935435.1 Saccharimonadales bacterium (SeqCode)
ACATATCCGGAACGGTTTGCCCAGATTTGCCTTGAAACCCGTTGGCCATCAGCCATTCGCGAACAAATTCTTTAGAAAGATGTTTAGGCCGTTCGCCGGAACGCTGTTTAAGGTAAGTTTGGTAACTTTCTTGGTAGAAGTAGCGCGATGAGTCGGGTGTATGCACCTCATCTATGAGGTAAATTTGGCCATCGAGGCGCCCAAACTCGTATTTGGTATCGGCTAACAAAAGGCCTTGTTGAGCGGCCATCTTTTGGCCTCGTTTGAATAGAGCCCGAGCGAGTCGTGATAACTCTACAAACTCGGTCGCACTAGCCAAGCCTTGCTTAACGATTTGCTGGGCCGAAATGTCTTCGTCATGACCTTCGTCGGCCTTGGTAGAGGGGGTAATGATTGGTTCTGGAAAAATGTCATATTCCTGAAGGCCGTCGGGCAGCGTCACGCCGCACAAACTGCGATTACCGGCCTGGTAATGGCGCCAAGCGTAGCCAATCAGGCAGCCCCGAATGACCATCTCGATTTTAAATGGTTCGCAGAGCAAGCCAATCGACACATTGGGGTCGGGTACCTCGACTAGCCAGTTGGGCACGATGTCGGTGGTCGTTTCCAAAAAATGTTGAGCCACTTGGTTGAGAACTTGACCCTTGTAGGGGATAGCCTGCGGTAAGATGACGTCGAAAGCCGAAATACGGTCGGTAGCTACGGCTACCAGATATTTGTCGCCAATCTTATAGGTGTCGCGGACTTTGCCGTGAAAGACCGGCCCCACCTGATTGGGAAGCTTAAAATTAGTTGTCGAAATTGTCTGCACCTTCTTAGCCATATAACCTTAATTGTACCAGACCACCAAAATAGTTGATTCAATGTTACAATTAAATCAATATGTCAGAGGTGAAATCAAACAAGCTTGTTATTGGCATTGTTGGTGGTGGACAACTGGGGCGTATGTTGACGCTAGCCGCTAAACCGCTTGGTTTTGATGTAATCGTGCTAGACGCCAAGGCAGGCAGTCCCGCAGCTCAGGTCGGTGCTGGGCAAATAGTTGGCGATTTGTACGACGCCGCGGCGCTGCAAAAGCTGGCCGACCAAGCAGACTTTTTAACAATTGAGATCGAGCATCTCAATGCTGAGGCGCTGCAAGCCATTTGTGACAAGGGTACGCCAGTCAATCCCAGCCCTCAGACAATCGCTCTAATTCAAGATAAATTTGCCCAAAAAAGCTTTCTGCAGAAAAAAGGCATTCCGGTGGCCGAGATGCTAAACGTCGATTCGCCGGCAAAGGCTAAGCAGGCATTAGAGGCATTCGATGGTCAGATGTTACTGAAGACCCGCAACGGTGCCTACGATGGGCGTGGCAACGCTTTGGTTAAAAGTCCGGCTCAACTTACACAGGCCTTAACTAAATTTGACGGACAGCCGTTGTACGCCGAGCGATTGGTGCCTTTTGTTAAAGAGCTGGCGGTGATGGTAGCCCGGTCGACCACTAGCGCCATTAAAACCTATCCGGTGGTCGAAACCGTGCATG
>JBDTKG010000056.1:0-14384 GCA_039935435.1 Saccharimonadales bacterium (SeqCode)
CTATGGTAGACGAGCTGTATCGCAAAGGCGTGCATGTTTTCCGCCACGAAACCCGCGAAATCGATGGTTGCGGACCGCTGCACGTTTCTGGCCACGCCAGTATCGACGAGTACAAAGACATGATCAACATGACCAACCCTCAGTTTTTCATACCTATTTACGGCGACTTTACGGCTAAACGCCAGCACATCGAGATTGCTGTCGAGCAGGGTATACCACGCAAGAACACTCTAAACTGTGATAACGGTGATGTAGTCGCTTTAACCGCCGACAAGATGGAAATCATTGGCCAAGTGCCTCATGGCATTATGTTAGTTGATCAAACTGGCGCTATTGTGAATAACGTCGTCGTTAAGGATCGTTTAATGTTGGCCGAAGAGGGCCTGGTAGCCGTTGTCATAACTGTCGACCGCAAAACCGGTGCATTAATGACCAGCCCCGACATTATCAGTCGCGGCTTCATCTACATGCGTGACTCAGAGGAGCTGATGAACGATTTCCGTACCGAGTTACGCCGCGCCGTCAACCAGCGCTTCAAGCGCATCGACTTGGATCGTTTCAAGCAAGAGCTTAAAGACCACGTCACTCACTTCTTGTTTGAGAACACCGGTCGAGCCCCAATTGTCATCCCAGTTGTTAATGTCATTTCGGGCGGTAAGGGCGGTAATAGCTCTGGTGGCAACGGCGCCGGCAATAACGTCAGCAATGGCCGTGGCTCAAATGCCACAAGCCCGCCAGCCGAAGCTGTCAAAACTCCCGAAGACCTAGTTGCCGAGCAGCAACAACGTTTTCAAGAGATGCGAGCCCGACTTCTTAGCACCGACCAGCCCGACTAACCGCAACCATTAGCAGGTTGACAAACGATGTAAAAATTGCTATGATATGTCCATGTTTGTCGACAGATACTACTTAACCGAAGACTTAGCTGCAAAACTGTCCAGTCAGGCCGGTAATCCAGATATTGAACCATCTGTATTCAATGTTCTTCGTTCAACATTCGACGGTATGGCTATCATAGACAAACAGACGCCGGATATTGGCCAAGCTAAACTAGAGATAGGTGAGCTTATCGCTACAAGGCGAGCCGAACTTGACTCACTCCTGTCTACCGACCAAAACCAACCCCGATGATGTTACAATAGGAAACAGTTATGGCTAAAAAGAAAAAATCAAACTCCAGATCTAAAAAGAAAGCCGTTGTCGAAGACAGCCCCGCCTCACAGTTTTGGCCCTTAGCTGGTGCCATTATTATGATTGTAGCGGCCTTGTTCTTGCTGATTGGTGGTTTTGGCACTGGTGGACCCCTCCCCAAGGGGTTATTCCATGCTGCCTATTGGGCATTGGGCTGGGCGGCCTGGTTAGCGCCTGTGGCTTTAGTCTTTTTTGGTATTCATAAATTTGTTAGCGAAGATCGCCAGGTTCCATTGGGCAAATTTGTGAGTATGGTGGGCTTTGTAGTCTTGGGCTCGGCTTGGCTGCAGGTCATAACCGTCAATCGTTTGGGGCCTAGCACTTACGTCGGTGGCCACGGCGGTGCTATTGGCGACATCCTTAGCAAAGGCGCTTTACAATTGCTCGACGTACTGCCGGCCAGCCTGCTGTTTTTGATTTTGGCTATTTTGGCCTTTTTCTTTGCTTTTGCCATTTCGCCCCGGGTAATTTTACGATTGGGCGACATGTTTAAGTCGGAGCCCCAAGACGAAAACGATCTGGCTAGCCTCAAGCAAAAAGCCGAACCAAGTAGCTTTAAGCTTAATGAGGGTGTGCCGGTAGAGCATCATCGTCCCGCTGACGGCCCAACTCGGCTGAGCAGTTTCCGTAATTCAGCTCAAAAGTTGGCACCAGCCGATAACCACGAGGCCCTAACTACGGCCAGCGACCCCAATTGGAAGTTCCCAGCCCTCAGCCTGCTCAATCAAAAACAAGACAAAGCCGATGCCGGCGACGTCGAAGGCAACGCCAAAATTATTAAAGAGTCCTTTGCCAACTTCAATATTGATGTTGATATGGAAGGCGCTAATATCGGTCCTCGTGTTACTCAATATACCCTGAAGCCGCCCACAGGCGTCAAGCTTACCAAGATCACTGCCCTCGAGAACAACCTAGCTCTAGACTTGGCGGCTCACTCGATCCGTATGGAGGCGCCAATTCCTGGTAAACGAGCCGTTGGTATCGAAGTGCCCAACGTCAAGGCGGCCACCGTCCGGATCAGTAGTCTCTTGCAGTCTAAAGAGTGGCAGGACGTTAAAGGCCCCTTAGGCTTTGTTATTGGCAAAGACATCGCTGGTCACGCCATAGTGGCCGATCTAGCCAAGATGCCGCACCTTTTGGTAGCTGGTCAGACAGGCTCTGGTAAGTCAGTTATGATTAACGACATTTTAACAAGTTTGCTGTACCGCAATAGCCCTAGCGATCTCAAGCTAATTTTAGTCGACCCTAAGCAGGTTGAGCTGACGCCGTACAACGATATCCCGCATCTGTTAACGCCCGTTATTAACGAACCCGAAAAATGTATCAGCGCTCTTAAATGGGCTGTAGCCGAGATGGAACGTCGTCTTAAAACTATGGCTGGCACTGGCCGCCGCAATATCGAAGAATATAATAACCTTAAAGCCGAAGAGGGCATGCCCTACATCGTAATCGTTATAGATGAGCTGGCCGACCTAATGATGGTGGCGGCCCGTGACGTCGAGAGCCTAATTGTTCGTTTGGCTCAAAAAGCCCGTGCCTCCGGCATTCATTTAGTTTTGGCTACGCAACGTCCGTCCGTCGACGTTATTACAGGTTTAATTAAGGCTAACATTCCGGCTCGGATTGCCTTTACAACCGCTAGCCAAGTCGACTCCCGAACAATCATCGACCAAATTGGTGCCGAGAAACTACTGGGACGTGGTGACATGCTGTTATCAACTGCCGATATGCCCAAACCCAAACGCGTTCAAGCCGCTTTCATCGAAGATGCCGAAACAGTTAAAGTGGCTGACTACATCAGGACGCAGCGGCCACCTCAGTATAACGACGAGATTATCAGCCAACCAGTCCAGCTTAACGGCCGCGGTGGCAAGGTGGCCGACTATGGCGCCGCTGATGCCGACGACGACATGTGGCGCGACGCCGTAAAAGTAGTTATTGATGGTCATAAAGCTAGCACCAGTCTGTTACAAAGACGCTTACGGGTTGGCTACGCCCGCGCTGCTCGCCTCATCGAATCAATGGAAGAGCAGGGCATAGTGGGCCCAGCCGACGGCGCCCGCCCCCGCGAAGTCCTCATCAGCAGCATGGACGATGTTTTCGGCCAGCCCGAAGCGCCCGAAGCTGAAGTAGCCGACCAACCTCCAGCCGACCCCGAAGCCTAGCGGCTACTTGACCAACAGAGGTCAACAGTGTACAATAGCGGGGTTATCAACTTCAGCTCGCCGCAGTAGGTAGGCGGGCCGACCTAAGACCAAAGGAAGGAGCCTCTATGGCTACATCTTCAGCTGCACCAGCAGCTACCAACGCAGCTCAGTACGAAATTGCTGTTCTGTATCACCCCGACTTGGAAGTCGATCTTACCAAGGCCGAGGAACGCGTCACAAAAATTTTCATCGACAACGGTGGTAAAGTGACTAAAACCGACAATTGGGGCAAGCGCAAGCTGGCATATCCAATTGCCAAAAACGAGCATGCCGTCTACGTTTTCTACACCGTAGATATGCCAGGCGAGGGCGTTAAAAAGGTCGAAGGCCTACTTAACATCACCGACGAAGTAATTCGTTATTTGATTGTTCGCCCCGACCTTAAGGCCATCGCCAAGGCTGAAGAAGCTAAAGCCGAGAAAGCTCGTAAGCTAGCCGAGCGCGGCGACCGAGCCAACTCGGACGACGATGACAACGAAGACCAAAAGCGCAGTTAATCAGAATTTCATTTTGTTTGACGCTGCTAAGGCGTCGGCAGTACAGTAAAGGTATTATCAACCTAAGTACTATTAGTTAAGTAATGACATAAGTCATATAAGCAGGAGGAAAAGTAATGGCACGAAGTTTCAACCAAGTAATTTTGATGGGTAATCTAACTCGCGATCCAGAAGTTCGCCAAATCCCTAGTGGCCAAAGCGTTTGCAGCTTTAGTTTAGCTCTCAATCGTAGTTACAAGGGGAGTGATGGTGAATGGACCGAAGCCACCGATTACATCGATGTCGTGGCGTGGGGCCCGCTGGGCGAACGAGTTGCCCAGTATGTTACCAAAGGCCGCCCAGTACTGGTTAATGGCCGCATACAGAGCCGTAGCTGGGAGCAGGATGGTCAAAAGCGCAGCAAGGTAGAAGTTGTCGCTCAGGACGTCACCTTCCTAGGCGGACGTGGCGAAGGCGGCGAATCAGCTTCAGCCGGCGGCAACACCAATACCGAGAAGCCTAGTAAACCGGCCAGCAAGGCCAAAGACGATGTAGTGGTAGAAGACATTGACGACGAACCAATCAACCTTGACGACATCCCATTTTAATAAGTATATAAGAATTAGTAAGGATAGAATTTAATGGCAAAGATATTTAAACACCGAACCGACGTAGCCTTTTTTGACTACAAGGATTTTAAGACATTACAGCGCTACGTCAACCTATATGGTCAAATTGAAAGCCGCAAAAAAACCGGTTTAACTGAGAGCCAACAGCACCACCTAGCTCAGGCAATCAAACGGGCTCGCCACTTGGCATTAATGCCATTTGTTGCCAGTAACTAAGCATGTCCACAATGGAGGTAGCATATGGCTTTAGGTGTAACTGACCTCAAAAAAGGTCAAGTATTTCAGATGGACGGCGTGCCTTACCGAGTTGTTGAGTATGCTCAAAAAGTTATGGGCCGCGGCGGTTCCATCGTCAATGTAAAAATTAAAAGTTTAATTGATGGCAAAGTGCTCGATAAGACTTTTAAGGGTAACGAATCGATCGCCCCAGCCGATGTTAGTAACCGTAACGTCCAGTATTTGTATAACGACGGCAACACCTTCTTTTTTATGGACCAAGCCAACTACGAACAGTTCGAGCTACCGTTTGCCGACTACGCTGAACTAGCTGGTTATATGAAGGAAGGCGATACCGTTCAGGCTCAGTTTTTTGACGAGCGCGTTATTAACATTGAGTTGCCCAAAAACGTTCCTCTTAAAGTTACCTACACCGAGGACGTCGTCAAGGGTGACACAACAAGTAACGTTATGAAAGAGGCCACCGTCGAGACTGGCATAATCATCAGAGTACCAGCTTTTGTCAAAACCGATGACATCATTAGCGTCGACACTACAACCGGTGCGTATCGCGAGCGCGTTAAGGATTAATTAAGACATGGCTCGTCTTGATCAAGTTTTAGCCCAACGTGGTTTGGTAGCTAGCCGCAGCCAGGCGGATAGCTATATCAAGCTCGGGCAGGTGACGCTGAACGGCAAAAAGGTCACTAAACCCAGTACGCCGGTGACCGATGGTGATCAGCTGGCTGTTTTGGCGGCCGAGCAATACGTATCGCGGGCCGCCCTTAAATTGGCGTCGGTGGCCGAGGCTTTGGAGCTGGATTTTGGCGGCAAAGTGGTCTTAGATATTGGTTCTTCCACCGGTGGTTTTACTCAGTACGCCTTGATGCACGGCGCCAAACAGGTAATGGCGGTCGATGTGGGCACTATGCAGCTGCATCCTAGCTTGCGCGACGACCCCAAGATTATCCTAATGGAGCAAACCGATTTCCGCAGTCTTACTAAACTGCCGATGGCCCCTGACATCATGCTGGCTGATGTGTCATTCATTAGTTTGCGTCAGATTTTGCCAACAGCCTTACAGTTAGGTGGGCCACAAACCCAGTACGCCGTTATGGTCAAGCCGCAGTTTGAAGCCGGTGATAACAGCAAACACAAAGGTATTATTAAAAACGATCAGATGCGCCGTCAAATATTAAAAGATTTTGAGCAGTGGGCTCAACTACACTTTGTAATCCGGGCTAAAGCCGATAGCGCCGTTAGCGGCGGCAAAGGCAACCGCGAACGTTTTTATCTGCTTAGCAAGGCTCGCAGCTAACCCTGTTAGCTGTTACACTAGCGTTATGTATTTTCAAGATCGCCAGCAAGCCGCTACCCAGTTGGCGTCGCTGATAGTGCCGAAATATCGCTTCGAAAACTGCGCCATTGTGGCTCTCAGTGATGGCGGCGTGGTAATTGGCAGTCTGATAGCCGCTCAGCTGCACTGCGTATTAATGATGTTGCTGGCCGATCCTATTAATTTACCTGGCGAATCGACTCCTGTCGGCAGTATCGACCAGGGCGGCACCTTTACTTACAACGGCATGTACTCGGCTGGCGAACTGGAGGAGTTTGCCGGCGAATATCATAACAATATCGAACAGCAGAAGCTCGAAAAGCTGCACGAAATGAATCGTTTGCTGGGTAGCACCGGTATTATTGAGCCTAATTTGCTGCGCTATCGTAATGTCATTTTGGTTTCGGATGGCCTTAGCAGTGGTTTGTCGCTGGACGCCGCCGCCTCCTATCTTAAGCCCTACAAACTAGAAAGTTTAATAATTGCCACGCCGCTGGCCAGCGTTTCGGCGGTCGACCGAATGCACCTGTTGGGCGATCAAATTTATTGCCTTAGCGTGGTCGAGAACTACATCGATACCAACCACTATTACGAAGACAATACCATGCCTAGTCATGAGGCCACCATCGAGACCATCAAAAACATTATCCTTAAGTGGGAATAAGATTTCTTAAGCAGGTTACAGAATTTTGCGCAGGGCAGGCAAGTCGACTAATGTTACTTTGCCACTTCCGTTAGCCACCAGCCCCAGTCGCTCCAGGCGAACCAGCTCGCGGCTGGTTGTTTCGCGGGCGGAGTTTATGGCGCTGGCGATGTCTTGTTGTTTGAGAGGAACGTCAATTAAGATGCTGCCATCCTTGTTTTTGACGCCGAAACGCTGCGACATAGTTAGTAAAAAGGACACTAAGCGTTCGCGGACTGTCCGGTATTCCAAATTAATAATTCGTTCCGAGTGAATACGGTACATTTCCATTGTCATATCGAGCATCGGCAACAATACTTGTTTGTGAGATAGGACGTAGTCCAAATAGGTTTGGCGGTCGATGCGCCAGACGCAGGTATTCTCGAGCGCCTCATAAATAATATTGCGCTCGCGGCTGGTAAAAGCCCAGATTAACGGAAAAATCTCTTGCGATTTACGAATAATTAACAGGTTCTCTTCGCCGTACTTGGAGATGTTATAGGCCTTAACAATGCCTGCCTCAATAAAAAACACCCCTGTTGGGCCTTCGCCGGGGTGAATAATTAGCTCGCCTTTCTTAAAAACTAGCTTGGTGCCAGATAAGAATATTTTAAACAGAGCTTGCTGCTGCTGCTTGGTGGCTAACATATATAAAGTATGAACTAGTCGGGCTAAACCTGCAAACCGACGGTCACTTTGTGCGTTTTATCACTATCCAGCTGTGACCAATCTAACTGCATGCGCTCGGCCGGAGGCCTATGATGACTAGGTAAAGAGGAGGAGGTGATATGATTTCCATTAAAGAAGTCGAACGACAACTCAAAGCCTTAGGGCAGAATTACCGATTTTGGGGCCGACCCGAAATTATGGAACTACCCAATATCCTGATGCCTGGCGAACAGATTCAAGCTCACGTTAATGGTCGCTACCATGGAGGTTTTGCCAGTTTCTGTGCTACCGACCAACGGTTGCTACTGATCGATAAAAAGCTGTTTTACCTAACCGTCGAGGATCTTCGTTTTGACATGATTAACGAAATCGACTTTAGCGCTCAGTTGCTCAGCGGCACCATAAACGTTTGCACGCCAACCAAGACCATGACTTTTACAACTTTGCACCCCCAAGATTTGCGTAAATTGGCTACCTACATTCAGGGACGAGTTATGCAAATTCGCCAAGACTTTGGCTTGCATCCCCAGTCGGCTCAGGCTGGCGCCGAACTAGCCGCGCCTCAATCGGTTGTAGTAGAACCACCGTTCGCGGTTATTAACAGTGAAGATGAGCCTAAAAAACCATACAATCAGCGAGTTCAGAACTTAATGCCGCGGCCCTTGCACGAATACCTGGCCGAGGTGGCAGGACTGAAGGCCCCAAAGAACCAACTGCCGGAGTTGCCACCAGCAGCGCCTAGCTTAATTGAGCGGAACTTAATGATTAACCCCAATGATCCAGCCGTGGACGGTTCTGGTCAGGCTACCGGGCATGATGCCAGCGTCGAGATTACCGAATTGCCAACGCCGCGCCGACTCAACCCTTACATGGGTGCACCGTTGTTAATGCGCCACCGCGTTGGTCGCTTTGGGCCGGTGACTGCTCCGCCAACTAGACTCAGCTAAAGCCAGCTAAACGTTGAAGCGAAATTCAACAACGTCGTCGGGCTGCATAAGATAAGCTTTGCCTTCGGTTCGGACTTGTCCAGCTTTGCGGGCGGCCGCTAACGATCCAGCCGCGAGTAAATGCTGGCAACTAACAATCTCGGCCGCAATAAAACCACGTTCAAAGTCGCCATGAATGACGCCGGCCGCCTGCGGGGCAGTAGCCCCTTGCGGAATGGTCCAAGCCCGCACTTCTTTGTCGCCGGCCGTTAGATAGCTCTGCAATTTTAGGCTGTCATAGGCGGCCTGGATGAGTTGCACTAATCCAGATTCGGACTGCCCATAACTTTCTAATAGCTCAGTTTGGTCGGCAGCGTCCAGGCCACTAAGTTCGGCCTCTAATTTGGCGCAGACAAACAGGGCTTTAGCCGGCGCCACCAGCTTGGCCAATTCAGCTTGGTGAGCTTGGTCGCTCAGGCCAGCTTCGTCGACATTAAATAGGTAGATTGCCGGTTTGGCAGTTAGTAGCTGCAGATCAGCAATGTGCTCCAGATTTAGGTCATCTACCGAAAACAGAGGCCGTCCATCATCGAGTAACTTTTGTATACGTTCTAGGCTATCCAGGACTGGTTTTAGCTTAGCATCGGCCCGAGCCTCCTTTTGGATCTTGGGCAGCCGTTTTTGGACCGTTTGCAAGTCGGCCAGGACTAATTCGGTGTTAATAACGTCGATATCTTTTTTGGGATTGGCCAGATTGTCGACATGTATGACGTTGTCGTCCTTAAAGGCCCGGACTACCTGGCAAATGGCGTTGGTGCTGCGGATGTGTGCCAAAAACTGGTTGCCCAAGCCTTCGCCCTGACTAGCTCCGGCTACCAAGCCGGCGATATCTACAAAAGTGACGGTGGCCGGCACAATGGGGGCGTTGTTATAAAGTTGGCTCAAAGCCTGCAACCGCGAATCGGGGATAGACACTATGCCCGTATTGGGCTCGATAGTCGCAAACGGATAATTAGCCGCCAAAATATTGTTGTTGGTCAAGGCATTAAACAGCGTCGACTTTCCAACATTAGGCAACCCTACAATACCGATACTAAGAGATGACATGGCTCAAATTATAACAGAGAGGCAACCAGCTACCATCAGTAGCCTTCAAATCGAGGGCAATACTGGCGGTCTTGGTTGCCTTATTCGGCGTCGACGCACTCTAGGACGCTGGAAAAGCGGTTGCCAGCGATGATCAGGTGATCGATCAGGTCGATACCCAAAATTTTACCGGCATCAACTAGCTGCTGGGTAACCGATATGTCGGCCTGGCTCGGCTCAAGGCTGCCCGATGGGTGATTGTGGGCAATTATGACGGCTATAGCACCTTTTTGAAGGGCTGGCTGGAATACTTCGCGGGGATGCACGATGTTGGAAGTCAATGTGCCCACCGAGATGACCTCGTCGTGGATAACCTGGTAGCGGCTATTTAAGTATAATCCGCGTAATTGTTCTTTTTGGCTGTTGCCCATGTCTTGCAGGTATTGGTGAGCTTGTTTGGCGGTACGGATATAGGTTGAACGACCAGGCTGTCCAGCAAAGTAGCGTCGGCCTAGTTCGAATGCGGCAACAATTTGGCAGGCTTTGGCCTCTGGGATATCTAGTGTGTCGGCTAGGCGCTTAGGATTGGTCTCGTTGGGTAAAGCTTTTTCGCCGTACTCTTTAATAAGCCGCTGGGCCATCGACATCACTTCTTCTTTTTTGGTGCCTACGCCCCACAAGACGGCCACCAATTCGGCTACTTTTAGGTTGTCAACACCTTGTTGCAGCATTTTTTCGCGGGGCTTGTCGTTATCTTCTAAGTCTTTGACGCGCAAAATGTACTGCCGATTGTCGTCGGCCGTCATAATTAGATCATGGTCGAATAGGGTGTAGCGACCGTTAGTTTTCGTGGCCGAATGGTTGGGGGCGGGGGTTAGTGTGCTTTGCATATCCTTCAGTATACTAGAGCTGCCAGCAAAGGCCACAGACTTTAAGCAAACTTTAAGATAGAGTTAATAATCTGGGCTTTGGCGATGTCCGGTAACTCTGTAAAAAGCCCATAATCTGTTTTTGCTTTTTGCGTGTATCGTCCAAGCTGATGCGCAGCGGCATCAACAACTGATTGCTAAACAGTTCATTTTGTAGCAAGTGACTACGCCGGAACAGCAGTTCGGCCTGCGTTAAGTGATGCTCGACAACATCACAAATATTACCAAGCGTATGGTGCCAAAACTGACGACGCATTACGAGAAGAAGGTCCTTCGTTGCCCAGCTGCCAGTCAACCCTAATTCGCGCACAATTTCGCTAACGACATAACTAAGCTGACCGTTGGCCAGATCGTCTGGCCAATCATGCAGCTCGTCCAACAGCTGGCGGGCAATTAGGTAATTACGCATGGCTGATTGTGCAGATTGGAATGCGGGACTCGCCAAAGGTTCACCAAGTAAAACCAAAACACCCAATGGGGCCAGGGCATGGCCAAACGATCGATCGCCCAGATTGGATCGATCGCCGTAGTTAGGTAGCGGCGGTATCTCCAGCTTACCGAGACCAATGGTGGCTCGGCAATGGCTTAGCTCCCAAGCATTGGCCTGGTCAATAGAGTCGAAAACGTGATCAATATAGGATAAAAAAGCTGGATTATCAGCAAATATTTCGCCAAATTTGGCTCGACTGGCCCGCAGACCGACGTTGGCAGCCGGCAGTCGAGCCGGAACAGCTGCGCCATCCAGTATATCGTCGTAGATGGTGTAGGCTACCCAGCCCAAAAGGTTTGCGCAGCCTAGCTCAATAAAAGTATTCAACCCCAGCAAGGCACTGTCTACAGCCAAAGATTGAGCAAAGCGGTACGCAAATAAGCATATTTCGTCGCCGGTCGCACCCTTGCATAATCGTTCGATTACGGGCTGCGCAGGTTGGCTTAATTCGGCAGGAAAGCGTCCGTATAGCTTAGCCACATTGTGACGAACAGCTAATTTAATTGTTGCTTGTCTTCTGGTTCGAGGGGCATTTAAGTTAGTCTGGCGGATTAACGGTTGGGCATCTTGCAGACTAGCTTGAAAGGCATTTAGAGCCTGTAGTGCCAGGGTTGTGCTCAGGGCTTCGCTGCCGTGCTCCGTGGCTTGGCCCGCAACAGAAGGCCCAAAGCAGAATCCGGCTGCAGGCCAGCTGCCATCAGCTTGCTGGGTTGATAACAAGCGACGGGCCAATGCCTTGAGAAGCCAACTGTGACTACCCAGCCTAGTCAAACTGTTCAGGCAAAGAGCCGTTTGCAGGGGATTAAGGCGTATGGCTCCAACTGCTGATTGCTTAATCAGGGCCTGTTCGATGGTTTGTCGTAGCCGGTTAGCCTGCTCGTTGGGGCACCAGCGTGCCAAATAATACCAAAGCGGCCAGTTTGAGGGATAGTACTGTGAGCTGTAGTCACCACTGGCTAGCCGCTCGGCTAAGTATTTGTCGAGTCCCGGTAGCTTAACGTTAATTAGCTGCAGAAAGTAGGCCACGTTACAATTTACGGCCACATCGACGTCCCGCCAGATTGCTGAGCTGCTAGCGCCAGCCAGCCATGTGTAATACGGCCCACCAGGTTGCTGCTCGCAGGCTACTAAAAGCTTGGTAACTTGTGCCAAAACTTGGTTGTCGATTAAGCTGGGTTGGTAATGGTGAAGAGCGATTAAGGCACAAAAAGTATCGTCAAGGTCGTCCGGGTAGGGTAACTCTTGGCGTTCTTTTGCCGCCTTGGACCAGTAATTGAATGACCAGGCAGGCGAGCGTTGGCCTAGCAAGAAGCTAGCCAATTGCTCGCAGACAGAGCTGGCGGCTGGATTGTCTACGGCTGACAAACTACCAAGCATGATGGCCGAGCTAAACACTGTTTGGTAACAGCCGGTGTCTTGCCACATCTGGCCAGACGGGCTGGACTGGCAAGTAAAAGCGCCGTTTGGTAATTGTTGGGAAGCGATGTAATTTAAGCCAGACTGGATGGCTGACTCTATTAGCTCAAGATTTTTCACGATTTATTTTCCTTGGTGCTTTTAGAACTTCCTTGTCAGTCAGCACAACCTCAAAAATTGTACCCTTTTCAGGGGTGCTACTAACACTAATTCGTCCCTGGAAATCTTGCTCAACGATTTGCCGTACAATAAATAGTCCAATTCCGGTTCCGTCATCCTTGGTGCTATAGAATGGTTCGAATATGCGCCTTCGGGCGCCCAGGCTTATGCCCGTGCCGTGGTCGGTAACCCGAATGACGACCGTTTTATTGCCTGCCTCGATCTCGATATTGACTATTCGTTTTGCTGATGACTTTTGGCTTGGCGGGTAGGCATCGATACCGTTACTCAATAAATTAATGATTATTTGCCGAAAACGAGTTAAATCAGAAGTATATAGAACTACTGTATTGGGCTTAATAAAATTGAGGCTAACCCGAGCTTTCCCAGCTTTGTAATTGAGTATTTTAATAATCTCTTCAGTTTGCTGGCATATATCGAATTGTTCATTAGCCGCCTTGCCTCTTAGTTCTTGACGCACTCTTTGGACGACATCGTCGATATAATGAATGTCGTGATTGATCCGTCTTAGCAGATCTGGCCTTTGTTGTTGTTGCAAGCCTTCGATATCTAGCGAAACGGTGCTGAGATGGTTGGCCAGGTCATGAAAAAGGGCGCTACTAATGCGGCCCAGCTCAGCAAATCGGTAAATTTGTTGAACTTTTTCGAGCTGGTTGGCAGCCAATTGCCGTCCACGCTCCTCAACCTTAACTTCTAGCAAGTCTTTTTGTTTGAGCAGGGCAGCCTCGGAAACTTGAGCACGCTTGAGGGACCGTTCCATTTGCCGATTAAAAAGCCAAGAAACAATCGCCATGGTGGCATAAAGGCCACTTAGACCTAGTACGTCGCTAATTTCGGAGGGCTTACTGGTCCAACTTAAATCGGGCTTAACCCAACCAATCAGCTTGGCGTACTCCAGGCCACTGAGCCATAAAGTGATTATCGCCGCCAGGTAGACAGAGTATCTGGCACCAAGAAGGATACCGGACATCACAATGATCACACCAAACAGCAGTACTCCGGTGGGTGTCATCGTGCCCCAGCACAATGATGTAATACAGGCCGCCAGTAGTAAGAGCCCAATAAGCAAATAGCTGATGAGCCGTTGCCGCTGTTGGTAACGAACCTGCCAGTAGGCCAGGCCAAAACAAGACGCCACCACCACAATGCTAATTACGCGGCCGCCAACGTAGTGATGCCCCAGAAATGCGAAACCAAACATTAAATCTAGAAACTCGCCCAGGCTTAGTAGCAGGGAGGCTACCAGAAGGCAGTTCAGGATGAATTCGCGGTTGCGGTCATCGGGATGGCTAGCCCGTGGCTCCAGAAAGCGGCTGTAAAGACGGTTTAACACGGCAGCTCAGTTAACCCAGGGCGTAGCTATAGCTTGTTCCAGGGCGGTGGCCTCGACCGCTTTTGGGCTGCGCCGGCCCCCGTCGGTTAATATAGATGTAATTATTGATTCCATGAGTTGTTCCTCCTGTTATTTATCGTCAATCATGTAGCCTACGCCGTAGGCTGTCTTAATTAGTTTTTGCTTAAATGGCCGGTCGATTTTGTCGCGCAAATACTTTATGTGAACATCGACGGTATTGTTCCAGCGTTCAACCTGCGAATCCCAGATAGTACTAATGATCATTGCCCTGGTCACGACCGTGCCACTATTAATCATTAAATACTCCAGAATATCGAACTCCTTGCGCCGTAATTTGATTTGTTGACCTTCGCGCTCTACCAGGCGTCTTGCCGAATCAAGTCGTAAATCACCAATCGTTAGTACATCGCTAGGCCGGGTTTTAGTAACGTTACTACGGCGTCGCAGTGCTCTCAAACGTGCTTGCAGCTCGCCGATATAAAAAGGCTTGAGCAAGTAGTCGTCGGCACCTATGTCGAGCATAGCCACCTTAGTATTGACGTCGTCACTACCAGTCAGCACTAATATGGGTGTCTTGATGCCATTAGAGCGGATCTG
>JBDTKG010000057.1:0-4637 GCA_039935435.1 Saccharimonadales bacterium (SeqCode)
CAACAAACTAGCCAACAACGTTAATCCGGCTTTTTGACCCATTTTTGTTTGCCACGACCACCGAAGTGCAATTCGTGTCCATGTGACCAGAGCGAAACTCTTGGGTGCAATTTCGCGCCGTATTCTCCATATAAGACCCTATACTCAGAATTTTCTTTTAATAAGGACTGCACTATAAGCTTGGTCACTAAATCAGTTAGTTCCCTGGATGCTTCTATGCCGTTACGTAACTCAACATGAACCTCTAGATAGTTTTGAGCTTCCGCATCATAGCCAGCGATCATTGTTAGCTTGCTAGTCACCCTATCCCGAATAGATTTATCGAGGAGGGCCCGCTTAATCTCTTCCGGGTAAATCTGAGCCCCCGAAAATGTCACCGAGAAATCGCTCCGCTCATATAGGTAGACGAATGGGAGGTTCCATACGGTTTGACCAATGTGAGCCTCTTTCCATTCTGCTGCCAGGTCACGGCCGACCTGTTTATATTCATGTTCGATTTTCTTTAACGTAGTAACACCGCCGTGGTCCTTGAGGTCGTAGCGCACTAAAGGAAGCCCTCCGTAGCTCGAACAGATAACACTATCGTTTTCTTGCTCAAAATAGAACATCTCGGGCAAAAACTGCGTCAAAGTCGGCTGCTTATTAATGTCACCGAATAACGCCTTAAATAATTTATGGTCATGAACTGCCTGCCGTCGCACAAAGATCGACAAAGGCGTTTCATGGCTCATTGTGCCCAAATCAACAGTGCCATAATGATTAACATTTGTAGTGTACGGATTATCGAGTTTAGCATGATCAATAATATAGTCGCGAAATTCCTCGCTGAACCCTTCGGCAGAGTGTACAATCCCTAAATTATAATCTGCCCAGTCTAGGCCTTCATCTATACCTAGATCGATGATATCCCTCATGATAGGTGGATAGCAACCGATGATAACCTGGTCGAAGTCTCGGCCAAGCTTTTTAACGCTACTGATTACTTCTGACTTGTTAATGCCTGGCGTGATAATACTCAACGCATAGCCCTTGTCGGCGACTCTTTTAATTGCTTCATATGTGAATAATCCTCCAATCCAAGCCCCCATCGCAAAGGCATCAATATACAGGGTCTTTTTGTGCTGTATTTGGAAATTTTCTCTGAGATATAGCTCTGCCGTTAACGCATAGTAGTCATCCTGAAGATTAGTGCGGGGAAAGTAGAACGGTTCACCGGTCGAACCAGACGTGGTACTAATCACCCATGACCTTTCGGCAAACTTTCCGTCCCAGCATAAATCCTGCCTAGAATATTGTCGCAGATAATTATCTTTGTTTATTGTCGGTATCGACTTAAAGTCATCAATGCCTCTGATTGATCGAGGATTAACGCCGTTTTTAGATAAGAAGTCCTTATACGCAGGTACGCGAACAGACATATCGTGGAACAACTTCAGTGCCATCTTCTCGCCACGCTCTATCCAGTAACGTTCCGGCTTTGCTTTGAGTGCCTTCTGGAGCTTCTTGGCATCTCTAAGTTTCGGGGGCAGCTGAGGCGATCGCATGTTATTTGCCCCCCTCGATCATGCTGCGGAACTGCTGGAGTTGCTCCTGTACAGAGATGTCATCGTGTTCAAGATCTAGCTTCTCGTCTAGGGACACCAGCGCCCTGCCATCTTTGATCTTCGAACCAAGTAAAATCTTTCTAGCCACATAGGTCAGCGTCACTCCCGATAAAGCTGCCGCTCCACCGAGTTGTGGCCAACTTGGCAAAGATTTTCCAACCTCAGCCAGAGACTGATACATCCGAAGAGGTATATTATCAGCACCAACAAAATATCTACCAATTATCATTCCCAGTTCGGCTCGAGCAATCTTATCTGACAAAAGTCGATTGATGATTTCCTCAGGGATCTGACCATTAAATATTGGCGTGCTCGCTTCCAGATCATAACGCTCGATATCTACAAGGGCATTATCTCCGTCGTCCGCAGCCATAATAACGGGCAACTTGGCATTCTTTGCTTCTTGTCTCAAGATTACCTTCATGCGTAGCTCATCCATCTCATCGATAATGATATCTACTTGGTTGTGCTCCAGGATTAACTTTATATTCTCCTCGTTCAGGCCATCCATATAGCCAACTACTTCTATATAAGGATCGATTTCCCAGATTTTGCGAGAAACCGCATCCACCTTATGTAGGCCAACATGATGATAAGGTGAACGAATCCGGTTCAGGTTGCTTGGTTCAATAATGTCCATATCCACAAGAATGAACTTGCCTCCCACCCCTTGAGAGACTAAAGCCTCAACAACATTACTGCCAACGCTCATCCCAACTATTAGGATAGTAGCATCGTATAGCTTAAGCTGCTCCTCGGCCGTTATCAAATTACGATTGCGAGATGTGCGCAGAGCACGAAACTCCTTGACCGGCGGTACATGTACTAGTGTATTGATCCATGGATAGTAAAACCAGCTTCCCCACCGATTAGCCTTTCCAGACGTCAGTTGTTCACCAAATTGGTCGACATCAGCCTGCTGCTTGCTATCTTTTTGTGCTGGATAAGCAATATCGTATAGCTCATCTATAGCCAGGTCTATTTTGTCATGTACAACTAACTCAGGATGGAGCTGCTTAAGGTTTGTAATTTCTTCATATTGGATTTTTTTAGGTTTCATCTGGATACTATCGGTTACCTTCCGTAATTTTTGTTATATGCTTTTGCTTTGTCTACACGGGTATTATATAGTAAAGAATGTGAAAAGTAAGGTATACCTTGCGCAAAACACAAAAAAACCAAATATGAAACAAATCGCCGATCGTTTAGATCATTTTGACAGTAGCAAAATTCGCTTGGCCTTCGAATTGGCCCGGCAGATACCAAACCCTATTGACCTCAGTATTGGGTTCCCCGAAGATAATACGCCTAGCGCTATTAAACAGGCGGGAATTCGGGCCATCCAGGATAACCAAACCAGATATGTCGACTCCAACGGACTACCCAAATTACGGGTGGGCATTGCCGATAAGCTATGGCGCGACAACCGCATCAAGGTCAAGCCCAGTCAGGTGACCGTTACGCCCGGTGTTACCACGGGTATTCTGCTGGCTTATTTAGCCCTGCTTAACCCGGGCGACGAGATTTTGCTGCCAGACCCCTTCTTTCCGCCTTACCGTGATCTAGCCAGCATGGTTGGCGCCAAGCCAGTCCTAGTAGATACGGCACCAACCTTTCAATTAACGGCCGCCCTGATTGAGCCACTTATCACCAGTCGAACAAAGGTGCTGGCCATTAACTCGCCCAACAACCCCAGTGGTGCCGTTTACCCCAAAGCTGAGCTAGTCAAAATTGCCAAGCTAGCGGCCAAACATAAACTGACAATTATTTCTGATGAAGTCTACGAATACTTTAGTTACGACCAGCCCCACTTTAGTATCGGCAGCATTTATCCTAATACGCTGACTCTGAACGGTTTTTCTAAGAGCTACGCCATGACCGGCTGGCGCATCGGCTATATTGCTGGACCAACTGATATAGTCGAAGCCATTAATGAATTGCAGCAGTATATCGTTTTCTCGTCGTCATCGATTGCCGAATATGCCGCCCTGGCGGCCATCAAGGTCAGCCCCCACAGCGTTGGCATAAAGTATCAAAAGAAGCGCGACAGCGCCTTGCACGCCCTATCTGGCAGCTTTCCAGCCATTTATGGCGGCCGGGGGGCCTTTTACCTGTTCCTCCAGTTACCAAACGGCATAACCGACGTCGAAGTTGTGCGCCAAGTCTCCCACAGCGGCGTGATCGTGCTGCCAGGCAGTGCCTTCTCGGCCCACAACGACTACATCCGTGTCTCCTTTGCTGCCGAAACTGCCAACCTGGCCAAAGGTCTGCGCATCCTCTGCCAAGCCATCGACACCCTGCAACAGGTCAAAAGCGGCAAGCGCAAGCTAGTGCTGTAACTAGGCTAACTTTAGCAAGCGGTGATTCTGGTGCTTCTTCTTGCCTACTTGCAGAACGGCTCCCTGACTGTCGGCGTTGGCTGTCCATTGTTCGTCGACGGTTTGCTCGTTAACGCGGACGCCGTTGCCGGCCAATAGCTGGCGAGCATTGGTGCGAGAAGTGGCCAAGCCCGACTCTACCAAAACGTCAACAATTGACTGGCCAACTTGGACAGGGGCCTTAATAAACGACTCCTTATCCAGGCCTTTGTCTTTATCTGTTAAAGAATGATAGGCGGCTTGAGCAGTGGCGGCGGCATCGGAGCCATGCAAGTCGGTGACGATAGTTTTGGCCAAAAACAGTTTACCGTCTAGGCCAGACAATTTACCGGTCTTAAGGTCGTCAGCAATCTGTTTAACCTGATCCATCGGCAAAGTGCTGCAAAGCTCCAGGGCGTGCGGCGTTATGCCATCACCCCACATCATAATCCTGTGGAACATATCCAGCGGCGTGTCGGTTAGAGTAATCATGTTCCCCTCGGTTTTGCCAATCTTTTTGCCGCTTGGGTCTACCAACAAATCACCAGCAATGACGAACTTTTGGTGGCCCTTGTGGCGCTTTACCAGAGTTGAGCCGACCAGCATATTAAAAATCTGGTCCGAGCCGCCAACCTCGATATCAACATCCATGCAAACACTGTCCCAGCCCTGCATA
>JBDTKG010000058.1:0-3978 GCA_039935435.1 Saccharimonadales bacterium (SeqCode)
AACATTATGCTCATCAATACGCATATGCGACTGCACCTTTAAACGGTTCAGAATGTTGTCGTAGTACTGCTTAGGCAACTGACCGGCCTCGTGCAAAACACCATCAATTCTAAAGCGAATAAGCACAATTGACTCCTGAGGCTCAAAGTGGATATCGGACACCTTGTAAGCGGCGGCATCTTTGATAATTTCGTCGATGATCTCCGGAGCTACTCGGTTCTGCTGCTGAATAATCTGGTTAAAGCGAGTAACCAGTGGCTTGCGGTAGTGGATTAGAGCCTCGTTGAGCTCGTCCGGCAAGGCGTAAACCATATTAACCGTCTTGGTACCAAAGACTTTAGCTAGCGCTTCCTGTAGGCCCGGCTTGTCGGGCATGTCGGTGGCCACCGTCACCTGATCTGCCTGGTTCTTGTAAACGACAGCCCTAAAAGTTTGGCCAACGTCGGCTGGAATCAGGCTAATGTGCTCCTTACTGGGCTGGTAAGTGTCCAAATCGGCGTATTCTAGGCCGTAATATTTGGCCAGAGCCGGCCCCAACAGATCGTAAGCAATAATATTTTGAGTCAAAAAGTAATCGAATAAGCCGATGTGATGAGTGGCCGTATAGGCCCGAGCGTTGCGCAAATCGACATCGCTAATAAAATTCCCCTCAGTTAATACCTGGGCTAGCTTGTCGTCATCTATCAAAACGACTGGTTCTTGCGGCGTTTTTGGCTCTTCTGGCATTGATTTTATTGGCTCTGACCGGTTATTTTGCCCCTGATTACGCGCTACAGCTTACCCACCTAGGGCTCACCACCTTGTTAGACATAACCATTATAGCAACGATTCTTGTCAAAAAATACCTGTACGCTTATGCTTAAGCTAAGATGATGAATAAGTTACCCAAATGGCGGCGCCAAAAAGGCTTTGTAGGCCTAGAATTACTACTGGTTTTATCGGCCATCTGTCTGGTGGTTGGAATTGCTCTGTACCTCTTTTCCAAACAGCCGGCCAACAGCCCTAGCAAAAGCCAAACAACCAGCCCGGCCGCCAATACTGCTCACCAAACTGGCAGTAGCACCTCGCCGAGCGGCATCCCAGGCGGCGCCGGCGGCAGTCCAACGCCGGCGACCGGCCAATCAACGACCGTTATCACCATTACGCAGGCCGGCTTACAGATAACTGTTCCGAACTCATTAGCGGATCTAACCTATCACCTGGGCCAATCTGGCGGCCAGACAGTTGTTAGATTCTCAACCCAGGCAATCAGCAAGGCCATCCCAGCCTGCGGCGCCAGCCAAGGCAGCGGCGCCTTCGACACCGTTATTAAAGCCAGCGGCCAGTATAGTCAAGCATACCCAGGCCAGAACCCCAACGGTGGCCTCATCCAGCAATACCCCAGCTATTACCTGGCCTACCAACTACCAACTGGCCCCTGCGCCAAGAACCTTAGCCAAAGCCAACAAACGCTGCTGGACGATCAAGCCCAAGCCTTTTACAGCTCGCTGGGTTCTGTAAAAGCTCTATAGCAAAAGGCCCGCTAAAAGCAAAAATTTAAGCCTAAGCGGTAACAGATTGACACCGAAGAGGATTTTTGCTAGAATTGTCTAGTTAAACGAGGCACGTGTGTGAGTCAATTTAGATCGAGTCCGCTCGAGAGCTTTACGCTGTTTTACGAAGAGTTAACAGTTAGCAAACCCGCACAAAACCGAATTCGTCGCAGTCGCCCAGTTTTAGCTAGTAAATAGCTGCCTAGGTACCGATTGCGTCCATTCACTCCTGTTAGAACAGGTCGGCCAGCCATCCCAGCGATGGCTGGTTTTTTGTTGGCAGACGCCAAAAGCCGACTTTTCCCCGACTTTGGGGCTTTTTTCCACTAGCATTATTACCAGCGTTATGACAATATGTAGACATGGTTTGTATTTTTTGCTCGGGTAACACCAAGGTAACCAACTCTCGTTGGCAAAAACGGCGCAACCACGTCTGGCGCCGCCGTCAGTGCCTGGTTTGCGGCCAATTGTTTACTACTACCGAAGGGCCAGTGCTAGATAAATCGGTAACTTTGCAGTCTGCGGGGCGACCGGCCGAACCGTTTATCCCAGAAATCCTACTGATTAGCATCTACCAGAGTCTGCGCCACCGACCAACTGCTCCGGCCGACGCCGCCGCCCTGCTACAGACGGTTTTGAGTCGGCTTTTGCCACAGATTAGTGGTGGCTGCCTGCAGCGACAACAAGTTGTTGCGGCTACCAACCACATCTTAAAACGGTTCGACCGAGCGGCCGCCACCTCTTACCTAGCCTTTCATCACCTATAGCCTAGCCAACAGAATCTATTTAGCGCGTCTAAACAGTCGGCTTAACTTTTTGCCGCGCCACCACACCTGGTGCGATGGAGCCGACACAGCCGCTTGGCCGCTAGCATCGTGGGCCACCGCTTTTTCGGTAACATCAAAAGTGTCCATGTACATACCGAGCATCAGGCGAGTCTGTGAGTAAAGCCCCGACAGCCCGTTATAGATAACGGTCGTAAACGGCAGATAAACCCACTGCACGACCATTAAGATTGTGCGACGTCGTTTATAGCGGGCTGGTTTGGGTGGCAAGGTCAGGATACTCAAGAATAAAGTAATAACAATTCCGGCCAAGGCAATGGTCTCAATGCGGCTGGCAATGATGGGTAGTTGTATGGCGGCGTAGTTATTAGGATTCAGAAAAGCCGGAATAAAAGCAGCCCCAGCAATTAGTAAAGCGGCCGTGGCCCAACTGATGTGCCCTTCGCAGAGCCGCCAAAACTTAGCAATCAGATCGCGCTTGTTAACATTGTTCTTGCGGAAAAAGCCCATCTCGGCCACGTAAGCAATATCACTACATCCCCAGGCCCAGCGCCGCAGTTGCACAAATTGTGCCACTAGGGTTTTACGAAAAGTGCCGGCAAAGACGGCATCCTGATAAATGGGTACAAAAACTGGATAAACCTCGTGATTGCCGTCGTAACGGAAATAGGTCCGCCAAAACTGGTGGCCGTCCTCCACTATAGTGCGGGTACTCCAAAAGTCGGTATCGATTAGGCTGGCTAAGCCTTGGGCGTGGGCCGAAAAGTTTCGCAGGGCGTGCAGGCGCATTGCAGCCATAATCTGGAAAAATGAGTTACCAGTGGCCACCACTCGAGCTGGTGCCGGTGCATCCCAAATGTTTTGGGTATATAAAGGTATTGGTTGGTACGAAGTATGGCGCGGATCGGGTGACACGGCATAGGTATAGGCGACGGCGGCCAGGTAGCTGGGGTGCGGCCGATTGTCGGCGTCCAAAGTAGTGACAATAACGTTCAGTGGGTCAATTTTGTGTTCAATAATATAGGCCTGGAGTGCACGTCCAGCATAGCTGATGTTAGGCCCCTTGCCTCTTACCTCATCAGGGGTCAAGGGATGTTTTGTGGTCATCGTATGGCGAAATTTGTGACCATACTTGGCAACTAGTTCCCTAACTGCAGCCTCCGATTTGGCGCCATCACGGCCCTCGTAGGCAAAAACCAAAATAACCTTATTTAGGTCGTAGTGCGAATTCAAAAGCGAATGAATAGTTGGCTCCAACACGTCCAAACCTTCATTGTAGGCAGCAACAATAATGGCTTGGAGGATATCGGCCACCTTAACTGGCGTGGGCTGCTTTTGCAGCCGTTCCAGATTAACCAAATGCCATTTAGGACGCTCGGCAACGACATCTGTCACCTGCCCTGCTTCGAGGTCGCTATTAAGAGCCTGCCAGTTCAGCTTTTGCTGTTTCTGCAGCATCCGCCAGCCTTCCAGTACCCGAATGTTAACGCCAATAGCCTTAGCAAACCAAATCAGCAGATAAACAATCAATATATAAACCATAATTAGCGGGTTGATCAGGCTGAGCGCAAAAGGCGAAATTAAGATTGTCCAGCTAACGATCCCAGGCAGCTTTTCGAACAGCTTATAACGCCGACTACGGTCTTTTAACAGAGGTATGT
>JBDTKG010000059.1:0-5078 GCA_039935435.1 Saccharimonadales bacterium (SeqCode)
ACCTGTTGGCTTAAGCCGGTCGTCAGCGGAAAAGCAGTGGTAACATTGGCCTCAATCAGACCATCTTTAGCGCGCAGACTCTCAATATTGCGCAAGATGGCCTCGGCTTGACCGATCTGATGGCTACTCACCAAGTAGCCAGCGATTTCTTTGGCCAACAGCTTTTGGTCGCTAGAGCGGGCGATCAGCTTGTTAATAATCTTAGCTAGTTCGGTACGTTTAATCATTATTTAATTTCTCCAAGCAGACTCTCGATAAGCTTAGAGTCCTTGCTAGCATCAACTTTTTGACGTAGTAAAATACCGGTGGCTTCGCCAACCAATTCCACCATTTCAGTTTTGAGTTCGCGCTTAGCCCGTTTGATGTCTTCGGCTAGCTGGTTTTGTGATTCCTCCAGTAGGGTCTCGGCCTTACGCAGCGCCACTTCTTCGGCCTCATGGATAATGCCACGGGCTTCCTCTTGACCTTGAGCTATCAGCACATCGGCCTGCAAGCGGGCTTTGTGCAATAGCGCCTCGACTTTGTCGTCCAGCTCGGTCTTTTCTTTTTGCATCTCAATTCCCAAGCGAACACCTTTGTCGATGGTTTTACGGCGTTCTTCCAGGATGGCCACAATTTTGCCTAGGGCAAACTTTTTGATGCCCAGCAGCAGGACCAAAAAGGTGACAGCTTGCGCCAAAAAACCCCAAGGGTCGAGCCCTAGAGCCGCGATGCCGGTGGGCTCAGCAGGCGGTGCTGAGGCCAGTATCGTTGGTAAATTTTGGAACAGTTCTATCACCTAATTGATCCTTTCGTTAACTTACTTCAGCAAGAACGCCGCCAGCAAGAAGGCTAACAGCGAAGTTACTTCGATCATGGCCGCGATGATGATCAGTTGATTAGCGGCTTTACCAGCCTCTGGGTTACGACCCAAGGCTTTCATGTAGTTGGCACCAACCATGCCCAAACCGATGGCAGCCGACCCCATAGCGATTCCCGCCATGATGCCTTTACCCATTACTGCCGTACTAGCGGCGTCTGCAAATAATTGAACCATAGATTTCTCCTTTTAATTTATCCCTTAATATACCCGCCAGCCGTGGCTAGCGAGATGGCTCTGTTTATCCATCACTGGCCGCCGTATCGACGTTAAGCGCACCGGCGTGATGGTCTTCTTCATAGGGTGAATGGCCGACGGCCAAACCCAGGTAGGTGCCTGCAAGCACCGTAAATACATAGGCTTGGATGAATGCCACCAAGCCCTCAAACAAGAATATCGGTAGAACTAAAAAGGGTGTCCGCCCTTCGGCCAACAGCAGAGAGGTAAATACCACTAGTAAGATTTCGCCAACCGCCGTATTTAGGAATAGACGCAGGCTGAGGCTCATGACGCGGGTTAGCTCGCCAAAGACCTCCAGTAGGCCAATAAAAAAGTTAAAGGGATTGGTCGGCTTGTCGCTAAAGTAATGCTGCAAATGGTGCTTAATACCCTGTTCTTTAATACTTAATATTTGCACCATAATAATAGCGATAATGGCCATGGCCAAAGTCCCGTTAAGATCGGCCGTAAAAGGGCGTAGTAATACGGTGTGGTAACCGGCGTGCTTCCAAAAAAGACTGTCGCCAACCACCGGAATCAGCTCCATCAAATCGACAAAAAAGATAAAGAAGAAGTAGACGCCAAAGTAGGGTGCATATTTGGCAGCTTTCTCCCAGGTCCCAAAGACGCCTTCCAGCATGCTGATAGTGGTCTCGGCCAAGAATTCGATGGCGTTATGGAAGGTTCCAGCTTTAGGGATCAGAGTGATGCGCCGAGCGGCAGCAATCATTATCCAAGCCAGTAAAACCGAGCAAATAACACCGTACAAGATAGAGTTAGTAACAACTAGCGGGCCGACCTTAAAAAGCGGCTCACCGCGCAGCGTAATAAACAAATCCATGGCCAAGTGCTGGGGAAAGAGGCTCAAAATACCAGGCAACATTACAGGTTTACCTCAAAATAGCCCTCGTTGAAAACACAACCAGAGTGAGTCGTCGGCTTGGCGGCGGCTAAAGATATACACATCAGTGAGTCCAGTATAACAGTAGTCAACGGCAGCTAGCAAGGCTTTTTTGTGTGATATAATAGGAACCGAAAAGAAAGGGGTTAAAGTGCCGAATAACGACCAACCTAAAGTTACTGTTTATAGCGCCACCTGGTGCGCTTTTTGCCACGCTGCTAAGGAGTACTTAGACAAAAAAGGTGTTAAATACACCGACAAAGACATCGAGGCCGACCCTGCTTTTGCCGAAGAGTCAGTCAAATTATCGGGCCAAACAGGAATTCCGGTCCTCGACATTAACGGCACCGTCATCGTCGGCTTTGACAGGCCTAAAATTGACGCCGCACTCAAGAGCTAGCCGGATGTCCTTCGAGAACTACAAACAAAAAGAGGCCGTCGTTTTGGTGTACACCGGCGAAGGTAAAGGTAAAACAAGCGCTAGTATGGGCTTGATGACCCGAGCATTAGGCACCGATTGGCGAGTGGCCTTTATCCAGTTCATCAAACACTGGGAAGTCGGCGAGCATCGTTTTATAGCTAAAATTCAGCCGCTGTTTGGTGACAGATTATACTTTTATAAAGGCGGAAAGGGCTTTTTTGAAGCTGGCGCTCTGAGTGCCAAGGGCGTTTCGGCCCAAGAACACAAGAAGGCGGCCGCCGAAACTTACGACGAAGCCTACAAAGCCGTCACCAGCGGCAAATTCGATCTGGTTATTTGCGACGAAATAAACAACGCTGTTCACGACGGCCTTCTGTCGGTAGCCAAAGTACGTAAGCTCATCAAAGATAAGGCCAAGGGCACCAGCCTGTGCCTGACTGGACGTAACTTTCCAGAGGAGCTATTGCCATTAACCGACATCGCCACCAATATGACCAAAATTCGCCATCACTTTGACGAGCAGTTCTTGGCCAATAAGGGCATCGACTTTTAGGAGCCTTTTTGGATGCCTACGCTGTACTTACTATTTGGTTACCCTGGGGCTGGCAAAACCTCGGCTGCCAAGCTGCTGCAGCAGCAAACCGGCGCCGTCCACCTATCCTCCGACGAGCTGCGCATCCAGCTTTTTCCTAAGCCTAGTTTTAGCCAGCCCGAGCACGACGAACTGTATAAACAGCTAGACAGGCGCACCGAAGAGCTGCTAGCCAGTGGCCAAAGCGTCATCTACGATGCCAACTTAAACCGCCGCCAACACCGCCAAGAAAAGTACCGTATCGCCAGCCGCACTGGGGCGGCCTACCAATTACTGTGGATTCAAACCCCCCGAGCCGAGGCCAGGCACCGGGCCACCGATCCCAGCCGAAACCACTTGATTGTACCTGGCGAAACAGCTGGCCAGATGTTCGACCGAATTGCCGACTTGATAGAGGAGCCGACAGCCGATGAGCCAACAACAATTATTAATGGACAAGATTTGTCAGCACAATTATTAACTAAGGTTGTAAAAACTGCTTAGTTAAGAGGTTTTTAATTCTAGTTGCCTAAACTAGGGGGTATGTCCAAACCGCGCATCCTCACCAAAAAGCAAACCACGACCCTAGTAGGCCTGCTAGCCACTCTGGCCATTACTTTACTGGTGCGCTTTGGACTAACCAGATCAGTCAGTCGTACGGCCTCTCAAAGCCAGCCCGGCCTGTACCGAGTCAGTCAGTTTATCGATGGCGACACCTTTGCCGTCAAAATGAACGGGGCCACCGAAAAGATTCGCTTTATCGGCGTCGATACGCCCGAGACGCACGATCCTCGCAAAGCGGTGCAATGTTTTGGCAAAGCTGCTTCCAATTTTACGCAGCACATAATTGGCAAACAGCCAATTCGCCTGCAGGCCGATTCGCTCAACACCAACCGCGACCGCTACAACCGGCTGCTGCGTTATGTCTATCTGCCTAATGGCACACTACTGAACGCCGAGCTTATCAAGCAGGGCTACGGCTTTGCCTACACCAGCTTTCCATTCAGCAAACGGGTCGAGTTTCGGCGCTTGCAAACGGAGGCTCAACAGAGCAAAAAAGGGCTTTGGTCGAGCTGTCAGCCGACCAAGAATAAATTTGGTGGCTACACTTCCAATGATGCCCACTAAAAACACTAGCCGCCGTAGGGCGGGCGGCCCGACATACGGGCCAGACGCTCTGCAGCTCTGGGAACGACTTGCATAACGTATAAAAATAAACTGCCCAGCAAGCTCAGCGGCCAGCTTAATATGCCATGATGCCGCAGGGTTCGGGGCCACATCCTTAAATATGGCCACAGTTGACGGCGATCAGACAAAACGCGGCGCATTCGCACCGCAACTAGCAACTCAGCCTGATAGTTTATACCGTAGCCCAGTTTGTGGAGGTGCATGGCTAGGTCCAGATCCTCATGAATATCTTGCTTATCGCAGACCTGGCTACGTACCTGGCGCCAAAGAGGCCGAGGTAGGGCCATATTGGAGCCCCATAAAACGTAATAGCCCATTAAAAAGCGGTTCATCCTAAAGACAAACTGGCTGACCAACCAGCGATTAACGCGTGGGCAGCGAATGTTATAAAAGCTGCAGCCGCCAGTTAAGGCCATCTGCCGATTAGCCGTTGGGGCATAGAAACCCTGGACACGCTGCACCCAATCGGGCGGCAAAATGGTATCGGCGTCGATGCGACCGATAAGCGGCGTCTTGACGGCATCAAAGCCAGTATTACGAGCATAAAAGACACCTTGCTTTGCTTCGCTAATGACGCGCACAAAAGGGAACTGAGCTGCGATTTGGACCGAGCAGTCCTGGCTATTGTTGTCGACCACAATAACCTCTGTCGGCTGGACTGTTTGGCTGGCAATTGATTGCAGGCAGGCCTTGAGGTGGTTTTCTTCGTTACAAACTGGTATAACTATAGATAGCGCTAATGCTTTTTTTGATGATGATTTAGAAACATTTGTCATTAAATAGCCTGCATCAATAGTAACAAATGATTGACAATGAAACAGCCAAATCCTAAAACTAAACACAAGCACCGTGCCAAACCGTACTATTTACGGCATTGGGGCTCCACCGAAGCCCGACGGCGCAGCCGCCTACTGCATCA